>NZ_QETL01000039.1:0-33530 GCF_003105135.1 Stenotrophomonas sp. SPM
TAGCGCCGGGCCATGCCCGGCGAGCGCAGCGGCTGCCAGAAATCCGCCGGGCATGGCCCGGCGCTACCTCTACTTCGCGGCGTTGTGCCTGGCGGGCCTTGCGCAGCGCGCCGTGGCCGCAGGTCAGGGGCGTGGCGCAGCCGGCAGGTCGCGCCACAACGGCAGACCGCGGCGCAGGCGCATCACGCGCATCACGACCGCCATCAGCAGGCCGAACAACACGCCGGCCAGCAGCGCGCTGAACACTGCGATTGCAAACGGCAGGTTGGTGTTGCGCCAGACCAGCAGCCACATCAGCACGCCCCAGCCCAGAGCGAACCAGACGCCCATCAGCAGTGCATTGGAGGCCACGCTGGCCAGGATCGGCGGTGGTGCGTTGATGCCCATGCGCCACAGCAGGCGATGCAGTGGCGGCGCCGAGTGCCGGCGTTGCACGCCTGCGGCGTCGAGATGGCGCAGGGCGACCTGCACCCTGGGCGGGTAACGTTGTTCGACGGTATTCATGCCGCGAACATAGCGCCGGCCAGCGCACAAACGCAAACGGCCGCCCGAAGGCGGCCGTCGCGGCAACAACCGAAGTTGTTTATCAGGCCTTTTCGGCCAGACGTGCGGCCTTGGCGGCAGCAGCAGCAGCCAGATCTTCCTTGATGCGGGCAGCCTTGCCTTCCAGGCCACGCAGGTAGTACAGCTTGCCGGCGCGGACCTTACCACGACGCTTCACTTCGACCGAATCGATGATGGCGCTGTGGGTCTGGAAGACGCGCTCGACGCCGTAGCCGTGCGAAATCTTGCGGACGGTGAACGAGGAGTTCAGGCCGCCGTTCTTGGTCGCGATGACAACGCCTTCATAGGCCTGCACGCGCTCGCGGGTACCTTCCTTCACCTTCACGTTGACGACAACGGTGTCGCCCTGGCTGAACTTCGGCAGTTCGCGGGTGATCTGGGCGGATTCGAATTCCGCGACGATGGACTTGTTCAGCTTGCTCATGGGTTACACCGATTCTTGTTCGGGTGGGCGTGTCGTGTCGACAACGTAGGCTCATGCAGTCACGGAACTGTGCTGCACGTTTGTTGTGGGTACTGCGCGCGCCAGCCGGGGCTGGCGGGAATTGGCCATGATAGCCGATAAAGCCAGCCCTGCGCTAGGGGCTGGCCTTGTGTTTCCGGGCCTGACGGCCCTGGTCCAGCAATTTGCGGTCGGCCTTGCCCAGCGCCTGTTCATCCAGCAGGTCCGGGCGCCGCTCGGCGGTGCGCAGCAGCGACTGCTGGCGGCGCCAGGCGGCGATGGCCGCATGGTTGCCCGAACGCAGCACGTCCGGCACGTCACCCAGCGGGTGCTGGGCCGGCTGGCTGTAATGCGGGCAGTCGAGCAGGCCGAGTTCACCTTCGAAGCTGTCCTGGGCCGCCGATTCGGCGTCGTTCAGGGCACCTTCCTGCAGGCGGGCCACGGCATCGATGATGACCGCCGCGCCCAGCTCACCGCCGGACAGCACGTAGTCGCCGAGGGAAATCTCCTCGTCGACATTGGCTTCCAGGAAGCGTTCGTCGATGCCCTCGTAACGGCCGCAGAGCAGGACCATGCGCGGCAATGCCGCCAGTTCCCGCACCTTGGCCTGGGTCAACGGCACGCCCTGCGGGCTGAGGTAGATCACCCGCGCCGGGGCCGGATCCGCATCACGGATCGCCTGCAGGCAGGCCTGCAGCGGTTCGATCAGCATCACCATGCCCGGGCCACCACCGAACGGACGGTCGTCCACCCGGCGGTAGTTGCCTTCGGCGAAATCACGGGGATTCCAGCCGTGCAGGCTGAAAAGACCCTTCTCCTGCGCGCGCCCGACCACGCCCAGCCCAGCGGACTGGGCGAGGAACTCGGGGAACAGGGTGATGACGTCGAACCGCATGCTCACACTCAGAACTCGGGATCCCAGTCGACCACGACCAGGTTGGCCTCGAAGTCGACCGACTTGACGAAGTCCGGCTGCACGAACGGAATCATCCGCTCGCGGTCGCCACGGACCACGACCACATCATTGGCGCCGGTGCTGAACAGGTGCGAGACCTGACCCAGGGCAACGCCCTCGGTGGTCTTCACATCCAGGCCTTCCAGATCGACCCAGTAATACTCGTCGGGCTTCGGCGGCGGCAGCGCACTGCGGGCCACATAGACCTCGGTGCCGTGCATGGCTTCGACGACATCGCGGTCCTCGACGCCGGGGAACCGGGCGACCAGGTGCTTGCCGCTGTCACGGCCACGAGCGCCTTCAAGCGTCGATTCCTGCCCGTTGGGGCTGCGCAGGATCCACGGCTGGTAACGGAAAATGGCGGAACGAGGCTCGGTCCAGGACTCGAGCTTGATTTCGCCGCGCACACCAAAAGCGCCGACAACCCTGCCCAGCAGGATGCGGCGCTCGATATCTTTCATCTTCGTCAACCAAGAGGGCCACGCCGAAGCGTGGCCCTTCAGACTCAGGCCGCGACGGCCTGGGACTTGGCCGCTTCCTTGATCAGGTTGCGGACCTTTTCGGTCGGCTGGGCGCCGTTCTTGACCCAATGGTCAACGCGGGCCAGGTCCAGCTCGATGCGCTTCTCGCCGCCCTGGGCGACCGGGTTGTAGAAACCAACGCGCTCGATGTTGCGGCCGTCGCGCGCGCTGCGCACGTCGGTCACGATGATGTGGTAGAACGGACGCTTCTTGGCGCCGCCGCGGGTCAGTCGAATCTTGACCATGGTGTTTTTCCTATTGCCCAGTCGCCAGGATGGCGAGGTAAGCGGGCGATTATAGCGGCAGAGCGCAGCCGAGCCAACCCCATGGGTGGCCAGCGGGGTCAGACCCCTACGCACCGCAAAAGGGCTCTGACCCCAACAGATCCCAGCCAACCCCCGCCAGCACCGCCCGGCCCTGTTCAGCCAAGGCCCGCGACCCCGGCAGCACCTGCCCGTCGATGGCCTCCAGCGCCCACAGGCCACTGGCATTGCAGGCAAAGGCCGCCTTCACACCGGCCAGATCGGCCAGCCACAGCGGCTGCGTGGCCTGCGCCCCCGGCCAATGCCGCTGCAGCAGCGCCTCAGCCGTCCCGCGCAGGGCCGGGGCCTGCGGCCAGAGCAGCCGCTCACCATCGTGCACGGCCAGGTTCCAGGTACTGCCCTCGCTGATCCCACCCGTGGCCGACACGAACAGCACATCATCGAAGCCCGCGGCCATCGCCGCACGACGCTCGGCAAACAGGCCGAACGTGCCCACATGCTTGATCTGCGGCAGCTCGCGCTGCCAGACCACGCTGCGCACGCGCTTCGGTGCGGTCAGCGCCACCGGTGCGGACACCGCCATCAGCACATCCACCGGCACGGCCGCCAGCGGATTGCGGAAATCGAAGTGGCGCGAATACACCGTCACCCGCAGCGAGGCATCGCCCTGCCCTGCCTGCAGCAGCGCCTGCGTCATCCAGGCCTGCACCTGCGCGAGATCGAGCTCGCTGCCGAACAGTTCGCGCGTGGCCTGCGACAGCCGCGCCAGATGCAGATCCACCCCCTGCACGGCCTGCCCACGCACCTGCATCGAGGTGAAGTGGCCGTAGTTGACCAAGGCCGGCAGCAGATCTTCCACCTGCGCCGGCCGGCCATTGCAGGACACCGTCATCGCAGCAGCGCCTGCGCCTGTTGCCACATGTCGCGCAGCACGTCGGCGGCGGGTGCTGCCGGTGCCATCCAGGCCGATTGCCCGGCCCAGGCCTGCATCGCGGCAAGGCGGTTTTCCTGCGCCGCCTGCTTGCGCATCGGTGCGGTCAGGCCGCGCTGCACCGGGTATGGGCGCGGCGCCGGGGCACCGTCCGCGGCGGCGGCACGCACATAGGGCGTGGCCAGGCCACGACCCAGGCGGCCACTGAAGGCGCGGGTCGGCCAGGTTTCTTCGGGCTCGGTCGCGGCCAGGCCATCGGCCCACGCCGAGGCGATCGACGCTTCCGGCGTGCGCAGGAAGGCGGTGCCGATCTGCACCGCGCTGGCGCCCAGCGTGAGCGCCGCCGCGATGCCACGACCATCGGCGATGCCACCGGCGGCGATCACCGGAATCTGCAGGTGGTCGGCCAGGCGCGGCAGCAGCGCAAACAGGCCCACCAGCTGGCGCTCGGCCAGGCTGGGGTCGAACGCACCGCGATGGCCACCGGCTTCGGCGCCCTGCGCCACCACCGCGTCGGCGCCGGCGTCCTGCGCAGCGCGCGCTTCGGCCAGCGTGGTCGCGCAGGCGATCCAGGCGATGCCGGCGTCCTTCAACTGCTGCACGTGGCGCGGCGACAGCACGCCCATGATGGTCGAGGCCACCGCCGGGCGCGCGGCCAGCAACGCAGCAAACTGTTCGTCGAAATCAGCCGGCGTGGCGTCGGCGGCACTGGCAGGCACGTCCGGGCCCCATTGGGCGAGGAAGGCGCGGCTGGTGGCTTCGGCGGTGACATCGCGAACGGGCGCCGGATCCGGCAGCCACAGGTTCACCTGTGCCGGGCCGGCGGAAGCAGCGCGGAAGTCATCCATCCAGCGGCCGATGTCAGCAGCCGGCGACAGCACTGCACCCATCGCACCCATGCTGCCGGCATTGGCCAGCGCGACCGACAGCGGCACCGGGCAGGCACCGGCCATCGGTGCCAGCAGGATCGGAAGCTGCAATGAAAAACGCCGACAGAAGGTGTCGGCGCGCTCAAGAATCGGCGATGCATTCACGCGACATACCTGTTGGAGAAGTCGCCGCCCAGCATACGCCAGTCATTGTGACCGGGGCCGTATCGCGATGCGCGCCGGCCCCGTCGCTGCATCAACGGAACGGCATGCCGCGGCCGCCCATGGCGCCCATCATGCCCTTCATGCTGCGCATCATGCCCTTCATGCCGCCGCCAGCCATCTTGCTCATCATCTTTTCCATCTGCATGTACTGCTTCATGAGCTTGTTGACGTCGGCCGGGGTCACGCCCGAGCCCTTGGCGATGCGCGCGCGGCGCGAGCCGTTCAGCAGGTTCGGGTTGCGCCGTTCCTTCTTGGTCATCGAGCTGATGATGGCGATCATGCGCGGCACTTCCTTGCCCTGGCTGACCTGCTGCTTCAGGTGCTCGGGGATGTTGCCCAGGCCCGGCAGCTTGTCCATCAGGCCGCCGATGCCGCCCATGTTCTGCATCTGCTCCAGCTGGTCACGCATGTCGTTCAGGTCGAACTTCTTGCCCTTGGCGACCTTCTCGGCCAGCTTGGCGGCCTTGTCCTTGTCGACCTGCTGCTCGACCTGCTCGACCAGCGACAGCACGTCGCCCATGTCGAGGATGCGGCTGGCGATACGGTCCGGGTGGAATACGTCCAGGCCTTCCGGCTTTTCGCTGACACCGACGAACTTGATCGGCTTGCCGGTGATGTAGCGCACGCTCAGCGCGGCACCGCCACGGGCGTCACCGTCGGTCTTGGTCAGCACCACGCCGGTCAGCGGCAGCGCATCGCCGAAGGCCTTGGCGGTGTTGGCCGCGTCCTGGCCGGTCATGGCATCGACCACGAACAGGGTTTCAGCCGGGTTGACCGCCGCGTGCAGGGCCTTGATCTCGGCCATCATCGCTTCGTCGATGGCCAGGCGGCCGGCGGTATCGACAATCAGCACGTCGACGAACGAGCGGCGTGCATCGTCGATGGCGGCGCGGACGATGGCTTCCGGCTTCTGGTCGGCGCTGGACGGGAAGAACAGCACGCCCACCTGCTCGGCCAGGGTCTTCAGCTGCTCGATCGCGGCCGGACGGTAGACGTCGGCCGACACCACCATCACCTTCTTCTTGCGCTTTTCCTTCAGGTGCTTGGCCAGCTTGCCCACGGTGGTGGTCTTGCCGGCGCCCTGCAGGCCCGCCATCAGGATGATGGCCGGGGCGGGAACGTTGAGGTTCAGGTCGCTGGCTTCAGCGCCCATCACCGCGGTCAGCTCGTCGCGCACGACCTTGATGAGGGCTTGGCCCGGGGTCAGCGACTTCAGCACTTCCTGGCCGACCGCGCGCACCTTGATGCGCTCGATCAGGGCCTGCACCACCGGCAGCGCGACGTCGGCTTCAAGCAGCGCGATGCGCACTTCGCGGGTCGCCTCGCGGATGTTCTCCTCGGTCAGGCGGCCGCGGCCACGCAGGCGCTCGATGGTGCCGGAAAGGCGCTGGGTCAGGGACTCGAACATGCGGCGCAACCTGTCTGAAAGCGGGGGACAATAAGGCAGACAGTATAACGGGTCCGCCCGCCTTCCCGGGCTGCGACCACGGGGCCGTCGCCAGCATCACGGGGGTATGCGAAACTGCAACGATGTTAATCGTTCTCATCGCCGCCCTGCTTTACCTGGCCGCCAGCGCCCTGCTGGTGCGTGCGCTTGGCCGCGATGATGCCGTCGGTTCGCCCACCTGGCTGTGGCCGGCGCTGCCGGCCATGCTGCTGCACGGCGGCTACCACGTGCTGGTGGCGATGCGCACCACCGGCGGCCCGGACATGCACTTCTTCGCCGCGCTGTCGCTGGTCGGCCTGGGCATGGCCTGGCTGACCTCGCTGGTGGGCGCGCGCGGGCGCATGTCGGCGCTGGGCGTGGTGGTCTTCCCGCTGGCCGCGCTGCTGCTGGCGGTCTACCACGGCTACGGCCATGAACCGAGCAAGGTGCTGGGCTGGCGCCTGGCCAGCCACGCCTGGCTGGCCCTGCTGGCCTACGCCACGCTGAGCATCGCCGCGCTGCTGGCGATCATGCTGTGGCTGCAGGAACGGGCGCTGCGCCGCCGTGAATTCCGCCCGTGGCTGCGCGCACTGCCGCCGCTGGCTGATCTGGAAGCCCTGCTGTTCCGGGTCATCACCGTGGGCTTCGCCCTGCTCACCCTCACCCTGGTCACCGGCGTGCTGTTTGTCGATGACCTGCTGGCGCAGAAGCTGGTACACAAGACCGTGCTCAGCGTGCTGTCGTGGATCGTGTTCGGCGTGCTGCTGATCGGCCGCCGCCGCTACGGCTGGCGCGGGGCGAAGGCGGTGCACTGGACGCTGTCGGCGATGCTGTTGCTGCTGCTGGCGTTCTTCGGCAGCCAGTTCGTGATCGAACTGGTGTTCGGGCATACGCGGTAAAGGCGTGTCGACCAACGGTCGGCACCTACCTCAGGGCACGGCACAGGTGTGTAGAGCCGAGCCCATGCTCGGCTGCTTTGCCACACGAGCCGAGCATAGGCTCGGCTCTACAACAATCCGCATGACGCGGCCACGGTCGGCACCTACCGGGGCCCGGTAGCGCCGGGCAATGCCCGGCGAGCGCGCAGCGCGGCGAAACCTACAACCCGTACCGCTCGATCACATCCAGGTGCGGCTGCCGGTCCTGGTTGCAGGCTTCCGCCAGGCGCAGCCAGCACTGCGGGTGCGACCAGCCGGCGGTGGACTGCTGCAGGTAACGGTGCAGCGCAAGCGGCGCGTGCCCCTGCGGCTGGGCCACGGTGAACAGCAGGCCTGGCAGCGTGCCCTGGTCCGCATCCGGATCGGTCACGGTGTAATCCGGGCGGCTGTGCACCCACACCTGCCAGCCCTGCGCTTCGGCACCTTCCACGAACGCGTTCCAGGCCTCTTCGCCCGGGTGCGCGCCGTCGATCAGCCAGCTGCGCTCGAAGCCACCACGTTCCAGCACGTGCACCTGCGCATAGGTCGGGATGAAGTGCTGGCGCTGCTCTTCCTCTTCCGGTGCAGGGTGCACCAGCGCGGCATCGAACACCACCCAGTCGCCCACCTGCTGGGCACGGTTGGCCGGTGCGTTCTCGACGATGCGCGCGGTCACCGGGCCGGTGCGGCGCGCGTAGTACTCCATCGGCTCGCCCTGCTCCAGGCTGCGGATGATCACCCAGCCCCACGGCTCTTCGACCACGCCGTCCTGGCTGGACAGCTCCATGCCGATGGCCGTAGCCGAGCGGCGCACCGCGTCCCAATCGCGCGCGGCACTGGCGGCGCTCATGTGGTCCCAGTGCGCGGCATTGGGATCCTCCAGCGTTTCCACCAGCTGCGCGTAACAGGCCTGCGCATCACTGAAGCGGCCGGTTTCCATGTACATGCGCGCCAGCGTGCCACGCGCGCCATGCGAACCCGGCGACAGCGCCAGCAGCGCCTGTGCGGCCTGCTCCAGCGCCGGCCAGTCGGACACGCGGCGTGCGCGCTGCACCTCGCACCAGTGCGCGAACACCGGCACGCTGCCGCGGTAGGTGTCGGCCAGGCGGCGCAGGCCATCATCGTCGCCCTGCTCGGTCAGCCAGCGCATCAGCGTGTAGGCAGCAGCGCCGTCCTCCTGGGCGTGCGCACGCACGAACTCCCACAGCGGCGCGCGGGCCTCGGTCTGCGCGCCACAGGCATCCAGCGCCGATGCGGCCACCTCGGCCAGCGCTTCGTCATCCGGGCACTGCGCATGCGCCTGCAGCAGCCACTGCGCCTCGCGCTCCGGGTCACGCGACTGCTGCTGTTCGCCGCGCGCTTCCAGCCAGGCCAGCAGTTCGGCGGCCGGCATCGGCAGCGGTTCAACGTCGGGCAGTGCGTCGATGCGGGCGGCCAGGCCGGCCACCAACACGCCGGCACCGCGGTCCTGGCGCAGCTGTGCCAGGTGGGTGCGGGCCAGGCCGAGCTGGCGCTGCGCCACCCAGCGCGCGCCGCGCTGCAGGGCCAGTTCCAGGCTCAGTGCCGCCAGCTCGATCACCAGACGGTGGGCACCGACGCTGGCGAAGTGCTCGATGATGGTGTTGAAGCGCGCACCCAGGTCCCAGGTGTTGCGGGCCGGGTCGCGGCTGCACAGCAGCGCCACCGTGTTGGCCCACAGCCGCCAGGTGTTCGGGGTCAGCTCGCTCCACGGCACCAGCTGCTGCAGCGCTTCTTCGTCGCGGCCCAGCTGGGCCAGCGCCCAGGCGCGCGACAGGCGGCGCGGCACCGTGCAGTTGGCCGGTTCATATTCGCCGGCGGCGGCCACCTCGGCTTCGCGCTGATCGATCAGCACCATCGCCTCATCGGCGCGGCCACTGGCCAGCAGGATCTTGATCTGCATTTCCGGGAAGCTGTCGAACACTTCCTTGCCGCGCGCTTCCACCGCGTCGGCCTGCACCTTCAGGTAATCCAGCGCGTCCTGCGCGCGGCCATCATCGAGCAGCGCATCGGCCTTCTCGCAGCTCAGGCACTGGAAGCAGGCCCAGGTCGGATCGATGCGGGCCAGCGTTTCGTCGCAGACCTCGATGCGCTCGGGCACCCAGCCCGGGCCGTCGATGTTGCCGTAGCAGGCGGCCAGATCCTGGGTCACGCAGATCGACTGCGGGCATTCCAGGGTGTCTTCGCGATGCGCGCGCTCGAACAGCGAGACCGCCTCGCCGAGCGCGCTCTCGCCTTCAACGCGGTTGCCCACGCGGTTGCGCAGCGCCCAGTGGCCGACGTAGACATCGACCCAGGGGTTGTCCAGCGCCTTGCCCAGCGCACGCGCTTCGGGCAGCAGCGCGTCGACACGGTCGACCTGCAGTTCACTGACTTCGTCGGCAAGGCGGGTCAGCAGGTGCGCATTCTGCGCTTGGCCGGCCTGGCGCAGGTCTTCCTGCAGCTTTTCGACCCAGTTCCAGATATCCATTGGGGCTTGGTGCTCCTGTCTAGCGTGAGGCTGGATGAGAGAAGGTGTGTGCGGTGCTCAGCGCAGCATCTGCTGCAGAGCACCGGCGATATCACTGAAGGCGCCGTTGAGGTCCGGGCCCGGCGTCGCTGCACCACGGGCCAGCGGGCGGCCCTGCGCAGAGACGATGACCTTCAGCGAGCGCAGCAGCCGCGCGGCCGCCGGTGCCTGCGGATGCCCGTCGCGCTGGGCCTGCAGCAGGGCCTGCACGGCCGGGTTGTCCAGGTTGATGTACAACCGCGACGGTGCGCGCACCTCGATGCGCGCAGTGAACTGGCGGGCCAGGCGCAACGCGGCCATTGATACGCGCTTGTCGTTCTCGTCGTCTTCCAGGCGCTGCTTCAGCTCCGCCTCGCGGTCGGGCACCACCACCACCGGCAGCGCTTCGGGGCTGAAACGCGCCGGCAGCAGCTGCTCGCCATCGCCCAAGTGCTCGCCCAGCCACGCCAGCTGCGCGTCATCCAGGCTGTCATCAGTGCGGAACAGCGCGCGGTTGCCCTGCTCGGTACCCAGCTCCACCAGGCGCAGGCCCTTGGCCTGGGTCCAGCGGCGCAGGAACGGCACCACCGCATAGCGATGGCCGTGCGCGACCGGCACGCCCATCGCGCGGAACAGCATTTCTTCGAAGCCGCCGCCGTTGTCGAGGATCACGTGCACGGCACCACGCGCGGGCAGCGCGCTGGCCGGCAGGTCGCCCTGCGAGGTCGGCACGCGCACGTGTTCCAGCAGCAGCTCGAACAGGCGCTCATCGCACAGCGCCGCACCCAGCAGCGCCTCGTTGTGGCGGGCCAGCACGCGTCGCCACGCTTCGGGCTGCTGCCGCGCGACCCCGGCCAGGCCGTCGATCAGCGCTTCCAGCAGCGCGTGCTGCACGGCGCGGTACTGGTCGTCGCGCTGCAGGTCCTCGCGGCTGGCGGTGGGGGTCAGGCGCGAGGATTCGATGACGCCGCCGATGAAGCCCGCCCACGGTGGCAGCAGGTCACGCGCATCGTCGTCGAGCAGCATGCCGCGCACGAACACCGACAGGTTGCGGTTGTCGCTGGTGCCGTAGGTGGCGCCGTCCTGCACCCACAGCATGCCGGTGGCATCGCTGTCGGCGTCGGCGCGCAGCGGCACGGTCACGATGGGTTCGAAATCATGCTCGAAGCGCGCGGCGAACTGCAGCGCCTGGCGACGCGCCTGCACCGGGTGCAGCGCGACCTCGCCCTGCCCGCGCCACGGCGGCGGCTCGGGGTTGAGGGCTTCGGCGGCCGCGCCGATGAAGATCGGTTCGGACAGCAGCGCGCAGTAGCGGCCCAGCACCTCGTACAGGCGCGCCTCGTTGGCCAGCGGCAGGAAATCGGCGTGCAGCTCCAGCTCCACTTCGGTGCCGACGGCGCGCGCCGGCACTTCACTCACCGTGTACTGCTCGGCGTTGCTGGACACATACAGGTGGCCCAGTTCCGGCGTCTGGTAAGAGGTGGTGCGCACGCTCACCCGGCGCGCCAGCACGAAGGCCGAGAGAAAGCCCAGGCCGAACATGCCGATCAGGCCGTCCTGGTCATCACCGCCCTGGCGCAGGCCACGGGTGTAGCCGACGCCGACGGTGGCCAGGTAATCGTGGATTTCCTGGCGGGTCAGGCCGGCGCCGGTATCGGTGATGCGCAGCACGCCGGCGGCGGCATCGACCTGCACCGAGATGCGCGAGGGCAGCTCGATGCCCGGCTGCTCGAGGCGGCGGCGGATGATCGAATCGTGCGCGTTCTGCACCAGCTCGCGCAGGGCCACCATCGGGGTGGAATACAGGTGCTTGCCCAGCACCGTCATCAGTCCATTGAGATCGACCCCTGCGCGGCGGATTTCGGCGGCGGGGGTGCTGAGCGTCGGGTCCTGCATGAAATCGGTTACTCCTTGCCACACAAGGCGCCAGGAGGCGCCGTCGTCGAGCCGGGAAAACTAGCACAGCGAAGCTGACCGTTACCGCATCGGACGCTGCGCTTGGCCTTTTGTAGAGTCGAGCCATGCTCGACTGCTGCTCGATCGCCAGTCGAGCATGGCTCGACTCTACAAAAAAGCAGCCGAGCGTGGGCTCGGCTCTACCAGACGCGCATCACGCGGCGTCGATGGCCTCGGACAGGCGTTCGACCGCGATCACTTCCATGCCCTTCACCGTGCCGCCCTTGGGGGCGTTGGCCTTGGGCACGATGGCGCGCTTGAATCCGTGGGTCGCCGCTTCGCGCAGGCGATCCTCGCCATTGGGTACCGGGCGGATCTCGCCCGACAGGCCGACCTCGCCGAAGGCAATCGTCTTTTCCGCCAGCGGCCGGTCCTGCAGCGACGACAGCACGGCCAGCAGCACCGGCAGATCGGCGGCGGTCTCCTGCACGCGGATGCCGCCCACAACATTGACGAACACGTCCTGGTCGCCCACCAGCACGCCGCCATGACGGTGCAGCACCGCAAGCAGCATGGCCAGGCGGTTCTGCTCCAGGCCGACGGCGACACGGCGCGGGTTGGACAGCGGCGAGGCATCGACCAGCGCCTGCACTTCCACCAGCAGCGGCCGGGTGCCCTCGCGGGTCACCATCACGCAGCTGCCCGGCTGATGGGTGCTGGCACCGGACAGGAAGATGGCCGACGGGTTGGAGACTTCCTTCAGGCCCTTGTCGCCCATGGCGAACACGCCCAGTTCGTTGACCGCGCCGAAGCGGTTCTTGAACGCGCGCAGCAGGCGGAAGCGGCTGCCGCTCTCGCCTTCGAAATACAGCACGGCGTCGACCATGTGTTCGAGCACGCGCGGGCCGGCGATGCCGCCCTCCTTGGTCACGTGGCCGACCAGGAACACGGCGGTACCGGTTTCCTTGGCAAAGCGCACCAGCCGCGCGGCACTTTCGCGCACCTGGCTCACCGAGCCGGGGGCCGCAGTCAGCGTTTCGGTCCACAGGGTCTGCACCGAATCGGCCACGATCAGCCGCGGGCCGGCCTTGGCCGCGTGCTGCAGGATCGACTCGACGCCGGTCTCGGCCAGCGCGTTGACCCCGTCCAGCGGCAGTTCCAGCCGGTGCGCGCGGCCTGCCACCTGGGCCAGCGACTCTTCGCCGGTGACGTACAGCACCGGCAGCACGGCCGCCATCTTCGCCACCGCCTGCAGCAGCAGGGTGGACTTGCCGATGCCCGGGTCGCCACCGACGAGCACCACTGCACCCTCGACCAGGCCGCCGCCCAGCACGCGGTCGAACTCGCCGATGCCGGTACTGACCCGGCGATGCTCGGTCTGCTCGACGTCCTTCAGCGCGGTGATCTTCGGCGGGTCGATCTTGCCGGCCCAGCCAGCCCGGCGCGAGGCAGGCGCCTTGGCCGCCGCCGCGCTCTCCAGCACGATTTCCGACAAGGAGTTCCAGGCGTTGCACTCGGTGCACTGCCCCTGCCACTTGCTGTACTCGGCGCCGCATTCGTTGCAGACATAGGCAGTGAGGCGGGCTTTGGCCATGGGGCAGGACTTCGATGCGGGGAGGTGAAGGAGGATAGCCGAGGCCAGTCGCAGGCGCTGCGACCCCCGGCATGAGGGTTGCCCGGTCATGACATCTCCTAATATGAGATGAACATCACACTTTGATGCACTAAAGTGCAGCACCGCGCGGCCGCTATAGTCCGCGCCTCCGTGCCCCCTACTCCGCCCCCGAAGGACGTTCAATGACTGGCACCTACAGCCAGAGTCTGGTTGTTTTCTCGCTGCTGGTCGCCATCCTGGCGTCCTATACCGCACTGGACATGGCCGGCCGCCTGGCCACGACCGAAGGCCGGGTGGCGCGCTGGTGGCTGACCGGCGGCGCCACGGCCATGGGTCTGGGCATCTGGTCGATGCACTTCGTGGGCATGCTGGCGTTCAACCTGCCGATCCCGATCGGCTACGACCTGGCCATTACCCTGTACTCGCTGGCGGTGTCGGTGGGTGCATCGGCGTACGCGCTGTGGCTGGTCTCGCGCCCGCAGCTGCCGCGCCGCCGCCTGCTGGCCGGTGCGGTGCTGATGGGGCTGGGCATCGCCACCATGCATTACCTGGGCATGACCGCGATGCGCATGCAGCCGGGCATCGATTACGACCCGCTATGGTTCATCGCTTCCATCCTGATCGCCATCGGTGCGGCGGGTGCTGCGCTGTGGATCGCCTTCCGCCTGCGCAAGGAAGGTGAGCGCACCTTCCGACTGCGCCTGCTGGCCTCGCTGGTGATGGGCCTGGCCATCGTCGGCATGCACTACACCGGCATGGCCGCCGCCCGCTTCCCCGATGGCAGCATCTGCGGCGCGGTGATCGACGGCGGCATCGACAGCCGCTGGCTGGCGGTGCTGGTCATCGTCACCACCCTGGGCACCATCGGCATCGCCCTGGTCGCGTCGCTGTTCGACCGGCAGATGCGCGAGCGCACCGGCCTGCTGGCCGAATCGCTGGAAAAGGCCAACGACAAGCTGCTGCAGGCCGCCCTGCACGACCCGCTGACCCAGCTGCCCAACCGCATGCTGCTGCAGGATCGCATCGAGCAGTCCATCGAGAAGGCGCGCCGCCGAAACCACGGTCTTGCCGTGATGTTCTGCGATCTGGACGGCTTCAAGGCAGTCAACGATGCCTATGGCCACCAGCTGGGCGACCGCCTGCTGGTGCGCATGAGCGAGCGCGTCAGCAACCTGCTGCGCCCGCAGGACACCTTCGCCCGGCTGGGCGGCGATGAGTTCGTGATCGTGCTGGCCGTGGATGAGCCGGACGATGCTGTGGTGGTCGCCGAGCGCATCATTGCCGCCGTGGCCGAGCCGTTCCTGATTGACGCGGCCGAACTGCAGGTCAGCGCCAGCCTCGGCATTGCCCTGTACCCGGACGATGGCTCCACCGAGCGCGAACTGATGGCGCACGCCGACGCGGCGATGTACCACACCAAGGACGGCGGCCGGAATGGCTATACGTTCTTTACGCCGTCGATGCAGGTCAGCGCCAACCGCCAGTTGCGGCTACTGCAGGACCTGCGCCGTGCCGCCGACCGTGGCGAGCTGCGCCTGCACTACCAGCCCAAGTTCGTCGCCGCCGGCACGCCCGCAGTGGGCGCCGAGGCCCTGCTGCGCTGGGAGCACCCGGAGCTGGGCATGCTCGCCCCGGATGTGTTCATCCCCATCGCCGAGCGCAGCGGGCTGATCCTGCCGATCGGCGATTGGGTACTGGACCAGGCCTGCGCGCAGCTGCGCGCCTGGCACGACTCGGGTCACCCGGAATGGACGATGGCGGTGAACCTGTCGCCGCTGCAGTTCTCTTCGCCCTCGCTGGTGGACAACGTGCGCGACGTGCTGGCCCGCCATGCGATCGCGCCGGAGCGACTGACCCTGGAGATCACCGAGACCACCGCGATGAAGGACGTGGAAGCCAGCCTGGTCATCCTCAACGACCTGACTGCGATGGGCGTGCACATCTCCATCGATGATTTCGGCACCGGCTATTCCAGCCTGCTGTACCTGAAGCGCATGCCGGCAACTGAACTGAAGATCGACCGCGCGTTCGTGCGCGACCTGGAGCAGAACGCCGAAGACGCAGCCATCGTGTCGTCGATCGTGGCACTGGGGCGCTCGCTGCAGCTGCAGGTGGTGGCCGAGGGCGTGGAAACGCGCGAGCAGCAGGAATACCTGAGCGGGCTGGGCTGCGACCAGCTGCAGGGGTACCACCTGGGCCGGCCGATGGACCCGGACGAATTCCTGCGCAAGGTGGGGTAAGGCGGGGTCGGATCCCTTTCCGCAGGAAAGGGCCCTGCCCCCCGATGCATCCGCGCATGGCGTGGATCTACTGCTGCCGACAAGCGGCCGGCACTACCGATCCGCGATCACCCCACCCAAACGAAAAGGCCGCCCCGAAGGGCGGCCTTTTCGCGTGTGGCAACGTCGCGAAGACGTCAGTGCATCATGTGCACGTTCATGTTGTGCATGACCCACAGGGTACCGGCCACGATGATGCCGATCACCACGACGGTGAAGGCAGCAGCGTTGACGTTCCAGCGGCTTTCCGAAGAGCGGTCCAGGTGCAGGAAGAACACCAGGTGGACCAGCATCTGCAGCACCGCGGTGACCGCGATCACCACACCGCAGACGGTGCGCGAGAAATCGCCGGACATCACCACCCAGAACGGGATGACGGTCAGCACCACCGCCAGCACGAAGCCGATCAGGTAGGACTTGACGCTGCCGTGGCTCTCGCCACCCGCTGCGTGGTCATGTGCATGGTTGTCATGTGCCATTACAGCGCTCCATTGAGGTAGACGACGGAGAACACGCCGATCCAGATGAGATCCAGGAAGTGCCAGAACAGGCTCAGGCACGCCATGCGGGTCTTGTTGGTCGGGGTCAGGCCGTATTTCTTCAGCTGCACGAACATCACCAGCAGCCACAGCAGGCCGGCGCTGACGTGCAGGCCGTGGGTACCGACCAGGGCGAAGAACGCCGACAGGAAGGCACTGCGGTCCGGACCATAGCCCTGATGGATCAGGTGATGGAATTCATAGACTTCCATGCACATGAAGCCGAAGCCCAGCAGCCAGGTCACGCCCAGCCACAGGAACATCTGGCCGACCTGCTTGCGGTGCATGGCGATCATGCCCAGGCCGAAGGTCAGCGACGAGGTCAGCAGCAGCGCGGTTTCCCACGCCACGAACGGCAGCTCGAACAGGTCCTTCGCGCCGGGGCCGCCATCGGTGCCGCCGGCCAGCACCACGTAGGTGGCGAACAGCGAGGCGAAGATGAGGCAGTCGCTCATCAGGTACACCCAGAAACCGAAGACGGTATTGCCGCCGGTGTCGTGGTGCTCGTGGTCGTCATGGCCATGGGCCGCCGCGTGTGCGGCGTGCCCGTGGCTCAGGGTCGAGGTATTGGTGCTCATGCCTTCAGCTCCGACTTCACCAGGCCCTGGGCTTCCAGGTGCTTGCGGTGTTCGTTCTCGATGCGTTCCACCTCGGCGGCCGGGACCCAGTAGTCCACGTCCTGGTCGAAGGTGCGGTAGATGAACGTGGCGATCATGCCGACGAAGCCGATGATGGCCAGCCACCAGATGTGCCAGATCATCGCAAAGCCGAAGACCATGCTGAAGGCGCCGATCACCACGCCCGTGCCGGTGTTGCGCGGCATGTGGATGTCGGTGTACTTGGCCGGCTTCGGCCAGGCTTCACCACGCTGCTTGCGCTCCCAGAAATCGTCCAACTCGGTGACTTCCGGCAGGGCGCCGAAGTTGTAGAAGGCCGGCGGTGAAGAGGTTTCCCACTCCAGCGTACGGGCATCCCACGGGTCGCCGGTCAGGTCGGCAGTCTTCTTGCGGTCGCGGATCGACACGGCCACCTGGATGATCTGGCACAGGATGCCGGCACCCACGATGAAGGCGCCCACGGCGGCAACCAGCAGGAACGGCTCGTAGGCCGGGTTGACGGTGCTCTGCAGACGACGGGTCATGCCCATGAAGCCCAGCACGTACATCGGCATGAAGGTCACATAGAAGCCGATGAACCAGCACCAGAAGGCGCACTTGCCCCAGAACTCATTGAGGCGGTAGCCGAACATCTTCGGCCACCAATAGGTGATGCCGGCAAACATGCCGAACACCACGCCGCCGATGATGACGTTGTGGAAGTGGGCGATCAGGAACAGGCTGTTGTGCAGCACGAAGTCGATGGCCGGGATCGCCAGCATCACGCCGGTCATGCCGCCGATGACGAAGGTGACCATGAAACCGATGGTCCACAGCACGGGCGTGGTGAAGTGCACGCGGCCGCGGAACATGGTGAACAGCCAGTTGAAGATCTTCACGCCGGTCGGGATCGAGATGATCATCGTCGTGATGCCGAAGAAGGCATTGACGTTGGCACCCGAGCCCATGGTGAAGAAGTGGTGCAGCCACACGATGAACGACAGCACGCCGATGCAGGCGGTGGCGTAGACCATGCCCTTGTAGCCGAACAGTGCCTTGCGCGAGAAGGTCGCGATGACTTCGGAGAACACGCCGAAGGCCGGCAGGACCAGGATATAAACTTCCGGGTGACCCCAGATCCAGATCAGGTTGATGTACAGCATGGCGTTGCCGCCACCATCATTGGTGAAGAAGTGCGTACCCAGGTAACGATCCAGGGTCAGCAGCACCAGGGTGATGGTCAGCACCGGGAAGGCAGCGACGATCAGCACGTTGGTCACCAGGGCAGTCCAGGTGAACACCGGCATCTGCATCAGCTTCATGCTCGGGGTGCGCATCTTCAAGATGGTGATGAAGAAGTTGATACCACTCAGGGTGGTACCCAGGCCCGCTACCTGTAGGCCCCATATGTAGTAGTCCATACCTACATTGTTGCTGTACTCGATACCCGACAATGGCGGGAAGGCCAGCCAGCCGGTGGCGGCGAATTCACCGATCCACAGCGACAGCATGATCAGCACCGCGCCGGACACGAACAGCCAGAAGCTGAGCGAGTTGACGAACGGGAACGCGACGTCGCGCGCACCGATCTGCAGCGGCACGGCCAGATTCATCAGGCCGGTGATCAGCGGCATCGCCACGAAGAAGATCATGATCACGCCGTGGGCGGTGAAGATCTGGTCGTAGTGATGCGGCGGCAGGTAACCCTCGGACCCGCCGACGGCGATGGCCTGCTGGGTACGCATCATGATGGCGTCGGAGAAACCGCGCAGCAGCATGACGAAGGCGACGATGAGGTACATCACGCCGATCTTCTTGTGATCCACCGAGGTGAACCACTCCTTCCACAGATAGCCCCACAGCTTGAACTTGGTGATCAGGGCGATGACGCCCAGGCCACCCAGCACCGCGCCGACCAGGGTGGTCAGCACGATCGGATCGTGGGGGATCGACTCAAGAGAGAGTTTTCCCAGCATGTTCATTCTCCCGAACCCATGTGGCCTTCATGGCCACCGTGTTCGTCTGCGTCAGTGGCATCCAGGTTCTTCCCGGATTCCTTGGAATCATGCGCCTCGGTCGGGGCATGCCCCTCGTGCGCTTCATGGGTAGACGCATCGGCGGCTGCGGCACCCGCGTGGGAATGCTTCATGCCGTAGTGCTTGTTGTCACCCATGTGCTTGGCGAGGACCCAGTCGAACAGGCCTTCTTCCACGGTGCCGTAGTAGGTCACCGGGTACCACTCGGAGTTCTTCGCTTCGCCCAGGGCCTTGAAGGAGGCCTGGTCCAGCGTTTCCTTGCCGGCGCGGACCTGGTCCAGCCATTGGCGGTATTCGGCATCGGTGACCGAATAGGCGGTGAAATGCATCTTGGCAAAGCCCAGGCCGCTGTAGTGCGAGGACATGCCCGGGAATTCACCGGTCTCGTTGGCGATCAGGTGGAGCTTGGTCTCCATCGCCGCCATCGAATAGATCATGCTGCCCAGGTGCGGGATGAAGAACGCATTCATCACCGTGTCGGACGTGATCTTGAAGTTCAGCGGCGTGTTGACCGGGAACTTGATCTCGTTGACGACCGCAACCTTCTCTTCCGGATAGATGAACAGCCACTTCCAGTCCAGCGAGATCGCCTCGATGGTGACCGGCTTGACGTCCGATTCCAGCGGCTTGTACGGGTCAAGCGCGTGCGAGGACCGCCAGGTCAGCACCGCCAGGACCAGCACGATCATGCACGGGATCGACCACACCACCACCTCGATCGCCGTCGAGTGGGACCACTTCGGCTCGTAGCGGGCCTTGGTGTTGGAGGCGCGATACTTCCACGCGAAGGTCAGGGTCATGATGATGACCGGGATGACGACCAGCAGCATGAGCACGGTGGCCGTGATCAGCAGGGTCTTCTCATCCTGGCCGATCTGGCCCTTCGGACTGAGGATGGCCACTGCATCGCAACCGGTGAGCATCACCAGCAACGACAGCAGCAGGCCCGGGCGCAACCAGCGCCCAAGGGTTTTCAACGGAATCATCGGTCGATCCAATTGCGAGGGAATGCCGTTCCCCGTCCTGCCCGCTCCGGCCAAAGCCGGTCCCGCCTGCGGTTGAGACAGGCAGTGAGGTGGGGTCGAGTCAGCCTTTCTATTTTAGGCCGTCACGCATCATTTAAGAAGGGCATTGACAATGATCCAGCGCAGGAAGTGGCCGGATATCGCTGCGACACGTTGTCGCACCGGGTACGCAGAGCGCGCGGATGCCGGAATCGGCAAAGCATGATGAACGCATTCAGGAATGCAGATGGCTGGCGCCCCTACTGCCCCGCCGCGCCACGGGGCGCGGGGTACTCGAAGCGCAGCTCGCGCTGGCCCTCGCCCACTACCGGCAGCAGCGGATCGACGCCCCCGCAGCCCATGCGCAGCCGCAGCTGATCCTCCGCAGGCACCCCGCCGCAACTGCCGAAGCTGGTGATCTCAACGCCCGACAGCAGTGTCCTGAAGAAGGTTTCCGCCTCGCGGCGCGCCTGCTCGCGGCTGGCCGCGGTGGCCTCCACGCTGTAGCGCAGCTTGATGGCGTACATGCGGTCGATCGCGAAGACCATCACCGAGCTGTAGGCCGTGCCCTCGTGGCTGTAACGGAAGTCCAGCACGTTCGCATCCACCCGTGCAGGCCCACCGGGCCCGAGACTGGCGACCGGCACCACCATGGATTGCAGCGGGGACATGTCGCGCTCGCTGGCCATCTTTTCCCTGCGCGCGTCCAGCAACGCCTCGCGCTCGCCTTCGGCCGCCGCCCGCTGCTGGGCCGGTTCCTGCACGCCGGCGGGATAGAAGTACAGGTCGATCCAGCCGGTTTTGTCGCCCGGCCGCTCGAAGCGGACCGAAGCGCCACCCAGTACATCGTCGTACCGGCGCTCATTTACCGCCTGCCACTGGCCCACCTGCAATGGATAGACCACGCTGGTGCCGCGCAGGAAATCGCCCAGGAACACCGTGCGGTCCGGCGGCCCTGCATCGTCCGTGTCCAGGCTCAGGGTTTCCCGGGGAGCATCGGCGCCGCACTTCTCGTCAAGGATCGCCGCCACATGCGCGCGCAGGGTGCCGGCCTTCTTCAGCGCGGCCAGGTGATCCACGCCCGGGATCTTCAACGACGGATCAGCCTTGATGAACACCGCGTAGGCCTTGAGCGCACTTTCCACGCCGGCCAACTGCCGATCCAGCTCCTCGCCGTCGCTGCCCTCGGTGATCTGGTACGCCAGGTTTCCGAAGGTCTGCTGCGCAAGTACTTCAGGCGCGATCGAGGTTTCCTCATCCACGGTCTCGGGCAGCCCGAGGACCGGGCAGATAATCACCTGATAATCCGGGGTTTCCAGCGCCCAGTTGAACAGCCACCGGCGCATCTCATCCGCGTCGGGCTGCAGCGGAGACACTTCCAGTTGCCGGGTTTCCCGCACGAACCGGGTGGTCTCGGCCTCCGGCGCGGCCCCTGCCAGCGCAGGCAATGTGGCCGCAACCACAAGGGCTGCGGCGAGGATGGAGCGGCGCAACACATTCCCTGATGCCATGGCACACTCTCCTTGGGGCCGCGCGGCGCGGCGTGCAGGCGCAGCGTATCAGCTTGGCCTGACTTCCCTGCACACCAGTTCGGCCAGTTCGCGGCAGGCGAAGAACAGCCCCTCGACCACGCCTTCATCCAGATGGCGCTTGGGCGTGGCCACCGACTTGCAGCGACTGGCCGCGTGCAGCATCTCCACCGCGGTCAGGATGGCGACGGCCGCACGGTCGATGCGCGCCAGGGACTGGCGACGGCCCTCGGACAGATTCTCTTCCGGCCAGAGCATGCCATCGGAGCCTTCGCCATCGCGGATGCGCCGGAGGCAGCCCTGGAAGGTGCTCAGTTCGTCGGCCGGGTTGGCGTCGTCGTTGATGGGGTCATCGATGGGGAACGGCGGAGTCTTGCGGGTGGTCATGGCGTCGGCTTCCGTGGCTGTACTTAACAGCGCCACCGCGCGGAAGCGGGTGGCGGACGGTGCGGGTTGCAAACCGGGACGTTTAGCTGAGACCGGTGGATCCGAAGATCCCCACGCACCGCCCGCCATAGAGGCCGACGGATTGCCAGCCGGCACCGCTTCAGGACGGTGCCGACTGGCAAGCGTAAAAACTAAACGTCTTCGGGTTTGCACACCCGGCCACCCGTTTTCGGTGGCGCGCCATGTTGTTTACGCCTGCACGTTCGATTCAATGAGAAAAATCCGAAAGGGTCGGACGCATCGAGCGTGCGGGAGGCAGTGTTGCATGCGCGCGGGAGTGGCAGAGGCGACATGGAAAGTCGCGAGTGCGCTGATGTGGGGGCGTACACGACATGGGGTGGCGCCGAAGGACCGGGAATCAGCAGGACGCGTGACGCTTTCCGCTTCCAACTATCTGCATGAAGGTGGACAACTGGATGTTCTGGAACCGCTAGGGACGGGGCATCGTGACGCAACCAGCTGAATTGACGTGCAATAAGCGACAGGCGCCAGCTACAGCTGCCCCGCACCCGCCCTGCGCCACATTGGTTCGAAGCCGCACCAAGCGTGATGCGAAATGATGGCGCAGATCATGGAAGCGCAACTCTTCAATGCGGGCATCGGCTATGAGGTTGCCCCACCGCTTCTTGATGTCCGTCACGTCGAAGACCTTGCCCGCACGGCGCTCGCCCGCTTGTCTAGCCCAACGCTGCAGGACTTCCATGGCTTCGACGTTTAGCGGGATGTGACGCTGCCTACCGGACTTGGCGTTCTCGGCTCGAATGGTCAGCATCTTGGCTTCCCAGTTGATGTCCGCCCATGTCATCGACAGCAGTTCACCCCGCCGCATGCCGGTATTGATGGCTGTAAGGACCACTGGGGTCAGGTGATCGACGTACCCGTCCATCGGCAAATCAGGCAGAACCGCTTGCCGGTACTTACGTCGGGCCGCATTCGCGTTCGCCCTCCCCTCAACCCCAGCTAGATCGCGCGCTGCCAGCGCGGCCCGGAGCATCGCCTCTTCATCAGGGGACAGGAACCGAACCACCTTGCGGCTAGCTGCTGATCGCTGACGCATGCCCATGAGGGGGTTAGTCTCGATCAGCTTCCACTCAACGGCCCGAGACAAGGCAGACCGCAGGCAAGCAAAGTCGCGCGCTGCGGTAGCCTTGGTGACGGCATCAGGACCAGTGACACGCCCGCGCCACCATCGCTCCATCGTGGGCACGTCTATTTCGATGATCTGACGGCGTAACAGCCACGGGAACACTGATCGAATGCGGTCTGGGTACTGACGACCACCCTTGAGCTCAGCAACCGCCCAAGGTTCGAAGTGGTCATTGAGCAGTGTTTCAAGCGTGCAACTGGTGGGCTTGGACTTTGCGAGTGTCGGCAATCCGGACTGAACGTATTCAGCGACCGCTTGCCGGGCTTGGTCGCGGGCCTGATCAAGTGACAGATGTTCGACCGAGCCTAAGGTACGACGCTTACCGTGCGCCCAGGTCACGATCCACGCCTTGTGCCCTGATGGCTGCACACGCAGGATCAGGCCGCGAACCTGAGCGTCCCTAAGCTCATAGGGGCGCTGCCGGGGCTCCGCTGTGAGAACGATGCGCTTGGTGAGGGCGGATGACATTGCGCAAACTGTCCGTAAGTGGCGGTAGAGCCAACTTAGGACAGGATGCGAGACGGTGTTTGGATAAGGATCGTCCGCATGCGATGTCGAATGTCTTCGCCGTTAGAGCGAAAACTTGCTCGGATCACTGAACGGAAAAACCTACTGCCCTACGCCGTCGGTTCGCGCATCCTGGCTGTCGACGCGGGGACCCTCGGCGAAGTTCAAAAACTGAAGTACGATCTCCTCCAGGTTTAGCGCTCCACCGCAAGAGATATAGCGCCCGTCCGAAATCTCGGACTGAATCCAATCTACTTCCGAACGATCAATGCGCGTCCTGGGCAGCGAATATTCACTCAACTCCGTGTCAACCAGGTCGACAGTGAGAATCCACCCCGGGTTATCCAAAGTATCTATCTTGATACCGTAGGAATGCTCCCAATCTTCGTCACAGTGATTCAAGTACCAACTTTGTAAAAGCGTAATCGCAGTGTCCATAAATAATCTCAGTTTCGCTTTGGTAGCTCTTCTGGGAGCGCCGGACGCACCCCCTTTTGCCCTACCTCTTTCACATGAGGTGTGGCAACGATGGATCCATCAGGATTGGTATGAGCCTTTCCGGTTACGTCGACACGTTTTACCTCTTGGAAGCCTGACGGATTGTTCGGATTTGGCTGGTAAGTGGCAGTATTGCTGATATTGCCATCCTCACCACGCTTTAGGACAGAGTGTGCGCCCTGTGCATTGGCGTCCGGTCGCAATTTGTTTGTGTTCCGCCCAGATGGCGCGCCAACTGTAACAGTCCCAGTCCGGGGTGGCTGCATACGCAGGGGCGGCACTCGAACACCGCCAGCATGGGACTGACCGCCCTTGACAATACCGGCACCAATGCCATAACCAGCCTGCTCAGCCCAGTTTGCATGAAGCGGAAATCCGTGCTCGTATCGGGAAGCGTTGAGTGTTCCGTTCTCAAAGCCGGTCTGAAAGTCACTCCAACTCTGTCGCCCATCCGGATCTGTGAATTTGTACGGATTCCCGTTCGCATACCGATACCGGTTGAACTGCCCTACAGGCTGCTCATACGCCGTCACCGGATCCACCGACAGGAACACACCCAACTGCGGGTCCATGTAGCGCTGCTGCATGTAGCTCAGCCCGGTAGCCGAGTCACTTACGTGCCCGGTATACCCCGGTCCATCCGTAACCGGACCACCGATCACGGCACCGTAGGGCTCGTAGTCGTAGCGCTTGATCACATTGCCGTTGGCATCGCTCTCGGCCACAACCGAGCCCAATGCGTCCGTGTGGATGTACGTGACTGTGGTCTGTGCCGTTGCGGCTGGCGACAGGCCAAGGCCAATGAGCAGCACGCAGCACAGCCAAGCACCTATGGCGCCAAGCTGGCGAATTCGATCTTCAAATCCCCTAAAGCAGGTAGACACACCGCCTGCAGTTCCCCTGAACCTGTGCATCCTTCCAATCCCTGAAAGTGCCTTGAAGCAAGCCTGGATATTCATAGCACAGGAATGGCCGGGTGCGGTTTCCAGGTCAGGAACGGTGTGGGGAGCTAAGCGCCTGGGAAGCCGGGCTGGCCGCGAGATTTGCAATTCCTGAGCTGCCAGCCATGGGCTGGCACTACCGGACCAGAAGTTGCCCATTCCGCCGGGCATGGCCCGGCGCAACCAGCACAAGCAAAAAGCCCCGACCAAGGCCGGGGCTTTTCTACAACTGGTGCCGGAAACAGGAGTCGAACCTGCGACCTACGCATTACGAATGCGCCGCTCTACCAACTGAGCTATTCCGGCTGAGCAGGCGATTTTACGGGTAGGCCACCCCGGCGGTCAATCCGCCCCCACCCGGTTGGCACACGCCCGCCCTGCCGCAAAGTCGGCCAGGTTGCCCAGGGTGATGGCCGAGATCTCCTGCAGCGCCTCCACGGTGAAGAAGCCCTGGTGGCCGGTCACCAGCACGTTGGGGAAGGTCATCAGGCGCTGGAAGGCCTCGTCGTCGATGATCTCGCCGGACAGGTCCTGGAAGAACAGCGCGCTTTCCTGCTCGTAGACGTCGATGGCCAGATGGCCCAGCCGGCGCGATTTCAGCGCGCGGATCACCGCATGGGTATCTACCAGCCCGCCACGCGAGGTGTTGACCAGCATCGCGCCGGGCTTCATCCGCGCCAGCGAAGCATCGTTGATGAGGTGCTGGGTGTCCGTCGTCAGCGGGCAGTGCAGCGAAACGATGTCCGCGCGCGCCAGCAGGTCGTCCAGCCCTACGCTCTCGCCCACCCCCTCAAAGTCGGGCGACGGGTACGGATCATGGCCGAGCACCGTACAGCCCATGCCACGGAAGATGCGCGCGGTGGCAAGGCCGATCTTGCCGGTACCCAAGATGCCCACGGTTCGCCCGTGCAGGGTGCGGCCCAGCAGGCCATCCAGCATGAAGTTGCCTTCGCGCACGCGGTTGTAGGCGCGGTGGGTCTGCCGGTTGAGGGTCATCACCAGCGCCAGCGCGTGTTCGGCCACGGCTTCGGGCGAATAGGCCGGCACGCGGGCCACGAAGAATCCCAGCCGTGCGGCTTCGGCCAGGTCGACATTGTTGAAGCCGGCGCAGCGCAGCAGCACGGCGCGCACGCCCAGCGCATGCAGTGCCTGCAGCACGGGCGCATCGAGGCGGTCGTTGACGAATACGCAGACGGCGGTGCAGCCCTGCGCCAGTACCGCAGTGTGCACATCCAGTGCGGCGTCGAAATGGACGAACTGGAAGCCAAGCCCGGCGCCGTCGCGCGCGTTGGCTTCTTCCAGAAAGCGGCGGTCGTAGGAACGGGCGCTGAACACGGCGATCTGCATGGGCGGGCCTGCACGGGAATCCTGCGCAGACCATAGCGCACCGGCGGCAATGCTGCCGCCGGTGCGCCCTTTACTCAGAACGCGTAGCCGAGGCCCAGCATCACGCCGTTCTGCACCTGGCCATCGCGGCGCTCACCCACGTAGTCGACCATCACCGACAGGCGATCGCTGGCGCGGCTGGTGACGCCCAGGTTCCACGCCAGCACCTGCTCGCCCAGGGTCTGGCTGCTGCTGCCGAACAGCAGGTCCGGGGCGGCGGCGAAGCCGGTGCTGTAGCGGGCCTGGGTGTCGCCCAGTTCCTTCTGCCAGACCACGCGCGCGCGCGGGGTGATGCGCTCGCCGTTGTTGCCGTCGAAGGTCTTGAACAGCTGCAGGCCGGCACCCACGCGGATGCTTTCCAGGCTGTCGCCACGGCCGGCCAGTGCGCCGGCGCCCTGCCCTTCATTGAAACGCGTGGCCGAGGTGCGCGCGTAATCCACCACCGGCAGCAGCGGCTGCACCACCAGGCCGTTGCCGGTGGTGAAGCTGAAGCCGTGTTCCAGGCGCGCGGAGATCGCGTCGTTGTTGTACTTGGCGCGCAGCGGATCGTTCAAGCCGTCGATGCCCGCAATGCCGCGACGGGTGTCGTGGCGCAGGTCGGTGTAGCGCACGGCGGCAGACAGGTAGCCACGCGCATAGGTGGCATCGAGGTAGCCGCCGATATCCAGCGCGCGCACGTCACCAGTGAAGCCGGAACCATCGCGGGCCTTGGTCGACATGTCCGCCGCGGCCACGCTCACGCCCAGGCTGACGCGGTCATCGGCCACGCGCGTATCGGCACCCAGCACGATGCCGCCCACGGTGTGGGTCAGGCCGGCCACGCCGCCGTCGCCATCGATGCGGCCGTGGCTGCCGAAGCCGCGGCCCCAGAAACCGTGGTTGCGCGCACCGGCGCCGCTGTCAGTGCCGGCCACGGCCTGCGCGGCGGGCTCAACCAGATGCATGGCCAGCTGGTTGAACAGGCTGCCATTGGCCATGCCCGGCTGTGCCGACGCCGCCTGTGCCGCCTGTGCGGCCAGACCACCGGCATCTCCGTTGCCGCTGCGCAGGCCGGCCTGGTGCTGGGTGACTACGGTGCCGATGCTGCCCAGCAGGGCGTTGTCGGCCAGGCGCAGGGTGGCGTGCGCATCACCGCGCAGGGCACCGGCCTGCTGCGCGATGACATCGCGGTCGGCAAACTGCAGCGCGCCCAGCAACGACTTCAGGCGCGCGTCCTGGCGATCACCTGCGGCGGCCAGGGCGACGCCCAGGCTCTGGTTGCCGTTGCTGGCGGTCAGCTGTGCCAGCTGGTCGAAGCCCGGGTTCGCGGTCAGCGACAGGCCGTCCTCGCTCTGATGAATATTGAAGCTGAGCAGCGAGTTGTGCCGCGGGCGGAAGACTTCGTTGTCGGTAATGCTGGCGCTGTAGGCGGTATCGCCCAGGCGCACGGCATCGGCAAAGCCATCCTCGTAGATCGGGCCGGTGACCAGTTCACGCTGGTAGTTGCCGGCGTAGAAGCCCTTGGCGACGTTCAACTCCAGGTGCGCACCGGGCGAGATCACCAATGCGCCGTCGTTCTGGCCGCCGTCGAAGAAGCTGCCCACGCGCAGGCGACCGGCGGCGCTGCCACCGGCTTCGGTGACGTCGAACAGCACGTTGCCGCCCGGCATGATGTTGACGTAGCCGTGAGTGACCAGGTCGCCGCCGCGCGGCATCAGCGTGCCGTACACGCGCAGGCGGTTGAAGCCGTCCTCGCGCAGCGACGGGCCGGTGGCGTCGAGCAGTGCATCGGTGTCGGTTTCCAGCGAGGCGATGTCGCCGTGCCCGACCACCAGGCCGCCGGCCATCACCCGCACTTCCGGTGCGCGCAGGGCACCGCCTTCCAGGGCGATGGTGCCGCCGTCGACCAGCATGAAATCGGCACCCGTGGTAGCCGAGGTGCGCCAGGTGCCGCCCTTGGCGACGCGGATCACGCCGGCCGAGTTGGCCAGCGCGGAGGCATCCAGATCGGCCAGGCGCAGCTGGCCCTGCAGGAATGCCTGGTTGCCGGGATTGTTGAGGTAATCCTGCAGCGAGAACTGGCCGACGCCATTCGGGCCATTGGACGCACGGTTGTAGAGCGTCACCGCGTAGTTGATGTAGGTCGTGTCGTACTCGGCATCGTTCCAACGCGCGAAGTCATCCTCGACGAAGGTCTGCAGCTGGTGGGCGGTGGACAGGTAGCCCGGGTTGATGTCCCCAGTGACATTGCCGGTGACGGTGAGGGTATCGCCCGGGTCGCGGTAGCCGGCGGCGGTGATGATGTTGTTGCTGCGGATGTCCTGGCCCGGGAAGAGCTGCAGGTTGCTGCCGCTGCCATCGGGATCGAAGCTGACCGAGGTGCCAGTGGTGCGTGACGGGTCGCGGAACACCAGCAGGCCGTTGGGCGCCACCACTTCATACATGGCCTTGTGCAGCAGGCCAGCATCCATGCCGCCGCCGTAGTTGCCGGTGTAGATCTGGGTCATGCGCGGCGACGGGCTGTAGGTGATGCGGCCGCCGCTGCTGGCGGCGTGGATCTGCACCGAGTCGACCACCGGCAGGTCGCCGGCCAGGTAACGGTTGACGCCGCCGGACTGCATGATCGAGCACGACGAGATGCAGTGGCCGGACACGATGGTATCCAGGCCCTGGGTGCGGATGATGGCCTGCAGCCACTCACCGGCGATCAGCGCGCCACCGTTGGAGGTGCGCAGCACGACTTCGCGGATCGGCCGGCCTTCGGCCTGTGCCTTGGCCAGCAGTGCCGGCAGCGCGACGACGTCGGCGAGGGTGACACCACCACTGAGAACGACGCGATCGTCCTGCACGTGGTAGTTCATCGCCGCTGCGTCGCCGATCGCGCCCAGCGTTGCCATACCCACCAGGCCGGCCAGGGCCAGGCTCAACTTCGAATGCTTCATTGCGGTCTCTCTCTCCAACCCGCACCACGCGGGACGAAAGCAGAACGCCGCAGCGCGCCGAACACCCCCAGCGCGTCGCGCACGAAAATCTGAATTCATTCATCCAAGCATGTCGCAAACGACACGCACTTCCCCCTGCGGTCATGGTCTTGTAAAACTCGATGACGCGTTTGTCGTTCGAGGCCTTCCCCCTGTCCGCCCCCTCCCCCCTGCCCCAGCGCGCGCCGGACCCGGCCGGGGTTCCGGATGCCTTCATCACCTTCATCCGTGAGGAACGTGCGCCGCTGTGCGCCTTCCTGCGCATGCGCGGTGTCGGCCCGGAGGATGCCGAGGACATCGCGCAGGACAGCATCGAGCGGCTGATCCGCTACCGCGGCCATGGCACCGACGAGCTGCGCCTGCTGCTGTACCGCATCGCCCGCAACCGCCTGGCCGACCGCGGCCGTTCACCACACGCGCGCGGTCACCTGCCGCTGGGTGAACGTGACGGCAGCGAGGAGCCGCACGGCACTTCTCCCGATCCGCTGCGTCAGGCAGAATCCGGCCAGATGATCGCGCTGCTGCGACAGGCACTGTTCAAGCTTCCCGAACGTGCCCGCGAGGTGTATCTGCTCAACCGCATCACCGGCATGAGCTATTCACAGATCGCCCGGCACTGCGGCATCACCGCCAAGACGGTGGAAAAACACATCGCCCGTGCCCTTCAGGGCCTGCGCAAGGAGTTGGGCAGCAATCCTCTCCACACTGATGGAGAGAGTGAGTGACCCGCGACGCATACATGGATGACACGTTGCTGTTCGAGCGCGCAAGCGCCTGGGTGGCCCGCCTGGAGGCCCCCGACTGCACCTCGATCGAGCGCGAAGCGTTCGAGGACTGGCTGGCCGAACACCCCTCCCACGTTACCGCCTGGGCACAGGCCGAGAAGCTGCACCTGCGCAGCGCTGGCCTGTCCGGCGACCCGTGGCTGCGCACCGCCGCTGCCCGCGCCGCACGCACGCCCGCACGGCGCTGGCTGCCGTCGGCGGCGGCGGCGGCCGGCGTCTGCCTGGCCGTGGGCATCGGCTGGATGGTCTACACCGATGGCAATCCCACCCCGCAGCGCTACGCCAACGCCAGCCACCTGCCGCAGGTACGCACGCTGGCCGATGGCAGTATCGCCACCCTCGATGCCGGCACCACGCTGAGCGCCCGCTTCGGCTGGCGCAAGCGCGAACTGGAACTGGAACGCGGCCGCATGCAGCTGCAGGTGGCCGCCTCCCTGCGCCCGCTGCGGGTGCAGGCCGGCGGCAGCAGCATCCGTGACATCGGCACCACCTTCCAGGTCGAGCGGTTGAACGATGGCCGGGTGGAAGTGGCCCTGCTGGAAGGCGCCGTGGAAGTGACCAGCGGCAGCGCCCAGCACACGCTCGCGCCCGGCCAGCAGCTGCAGGTGTCGCCGTCCGGCCGCATCCAGCCGGGCCCGCAGCTGGCCACCACCGCCGCGGCCGAAGCCTGGCCCGAAGGCCGCCTGGTGTTCGATGCCACGCCCCTGTCCACCGTGGTCGAGCGCATGAACCGCTACGGCAGCACGCCGCTGGTGATTGCCGACCCGGACATCGCCGACCTGGCCGTGAGCGGCAGCTTCCGTGCCGGCGATCCGCATGAACTGCTGTCTGCCCTGGAACTGGGGTGGTCGATCGCTGGCCAGCCGCGCAAGGATGGCGCGCTGGAACTGCGCCGCACTTACTGAGGCGGCGCGGATGCCCAGCCCCGGGGCACTGCGACAGCGTTTGATGGTCCTGCTGTGGCTTGCCCTGGCCGGTGCCACGGCCGCCGCAGAATCGCCTGCCGCCGCCCCGGTCGAATACCACATCGCCGCCGGCCCGCTGGCGCCGGCGCTGCAGCAGTGGGCGCGGCAGAGCGGCGTTTCGCTGATGTTCGATGCACGCGAGCTGGCTGACCTGCGCACGCCCGGGACGCAGGGATCGCAGGAACCTGCCGCTGCGCTGAAGGCGCTGGTGGCCGGCCGGCCCGTCAACATCCTGCGCACACCGGGCGGTGGCTACGTGCTGCGCCGCCATGCCGTGGCGGCCGCAGCGCCTGCTGTGGTCGCGCCTGCCCCGCCACCGCGACCGCAGCGCCCGGCACAGGTGGACCTGGCACCGATCCACGTGACCGGCAGCCGCCTGCCGCGCACCTCCGTGCAGACTACCTTGCCGGTGACGGTGATCGAGCGCGAGGACATCCTGCGCAGCGGCTACGGCACCCTGTTCGATCTGCTGCGCCACCTGCCCGGCATGAACGGCCATCCGCCGCTGAGCACCTCGCGCGGGGGCGATTCGCTGTACCTGCCGGTGGGCGCGGCGGCCACCACCAGCCTGGATGGCATGGGCCCGCGCGCCACGCTGTTTCTGGTCAACGGCCGCCGCCTGCCGCGCTACCCGATGGTGTCGCTGGAGGAAGGCGGCCTGACCGACCTCGGCGGCCTTCCGCTCAGCTTCGTTGAACGCATCGAACTGGTGCGCGGCGGCGCCTCGGCCATCTATGGCGCCGATGCGATGTCCGGCGTGGTCAACATCATCCTGCGCGACCAGGCCGATGGCCCGGAAGCCACCCTGCAGACCGGCGTCAGCGGCCGCGGCGATGGTGACCAGCACCGCGTGCAGGCGGCCACCGGCGGCGTGCGCGACAACGGTGACCGCTGGTTCGCCGGCCTCGACCTGCACCGCCTGCGCCACGTGGCCGGCGACCGCCGTAGCTGGCATGCCGACAGCGAGCGGTACCCCATCGGCCTGATCCTGGCCAACGGCGATTACTACCCGGCCAGCGAATGCCATGCGCCGCTGCAGAAGGACGAGGATGGCTGCTGGTACGACAGCGTGCGCCCGCGTTCGCTGCAGCCGGCGTCGGACACGGTGGCCGGCTACCTGCGATACCGCCACGAGCGTGGCGAAGGCCGCTACGCCTATGTCGAAGCGCGTGCCAGCCACAACCGCCAGCGCTTCGAACTGGGCCCCACGGCAGTGGCGCTGGATTTCAACCGCAATGCCCTGCTCAACGTGGTGCTGCAGGAGGGCGGCGAGGTGCAGCCGCGGGTGCGCGCCAGCGAAGGCGACCTGACCGTTGGCATCGGCCGCGACCAGCGCGGCCGCGGCTGGGAGGCCGGACTGAGTGCGCAGCGCAGCCAGGTGGACCTGCGTACCGGCGGCGCCGTGCGCAGCGAACGCCTGCTGGAGGCCGCGCTCGCGCTGGACTTCCTGCCCGGTTTTTCCACGCTGCCACCGGGTCTGGCCGACGAACTGTTTCCGACCATCCGCAATCGCGGCCGCACCACCCAGCTGCAGGCCTGGTGGGGCGTGCAGCGCGAACTGATGGACCTGCCCGGCGGCAAGGCACAGCTGGCCACCGGCCTCGACCTGCGCCAGGAGCGCTGGACCTCGCTGCCCGACCCGCTGCTGGGCAAGGGCGAACTGGCGCTGGGCCTGCCGCTGGAACAACGGCGGCTGTCGCGGCCGAGCAGCGCGGCGTATGCCGAAGTCGGCCTGCCGCTGGCGTCGACACTGCGCCTGGACCTGGCCGCGCGGCTGGACCGCGATGATGGCGACAGCGCGTTCTCGCCGCGTGCCGGCCTGCGCTGGAGCCCGAGCCCGCACTGGTCGTTCCTGCTGGCCAGTGGCCGCGGCTTCCGCGCACCCAGCCTGTTCGAGCGGCGCCGGCCACCGGCCTACTTCGGCCTGCTGGCGCTGCCCGCGTCGGACACCCTGCCGCCCTGCGCGCGCACGCTGCGCGGCGGTGGCTGCGCGGTGGAAGTGGACGTGGTGGAGAACGATGCGCTGCGCGCCGAGACCTCGCGCAGTCATTCGCTGGCGGCCAGCTGGACGCCCACCGACGCGTTCTCGCTGTCGCTGACCCACAACATCGTCGAGCTGCGCAACGAAATCCTCGCGCTGCAGCCGAGCGATGCGCTGTGGAACCCCGACACGTGGGAACTTGACGAGCAGGGCCGCCTGCGCGACCTGCGCCTGTCCTTCGACAACATCGGCCGCACCGCGTCGCGCAACTGGGTGCTGCGCGGCGAGTACCGCATCGATGCCGGCCGCGATGGCCAATGGCTGTTCTCGCTGGATGGCCTGCAGCAGCAGGAACTGCGCCGCGACCGCGCGCACGGTGAATCGGTGGACCTGCGCGGCCACGCCACGCCCACCTTCGCCGGCATCATCAACGTGCAGTGGCAGAACCCCTCGTGGGACATCGCCCTGCGCGGCAACCGCGTGGGCCGCACGCGTGCGTGGCTGGCCGGCGAGGACTGCCCGGTGGAGCAGCGCGAGGCGCGCCGCTGCATGAACCCCGCGCAGCTGCGCTGGAACCTGCACGTGGCGCGCAAGCTGAGCCCGCGCGTGGTGGCGGCGCTGGACGTGCACAACGTGCTGGATACCGCGCCGGTGAACTACCTGGTGGGCAGCGGCGGGCAGATGGCCGGGCTGGATGATCCGCTGGGGCGTTACTTCCTGTTGACGCTGCAGGTCCGCTGACCGATTTTTGTAGTGCCGAGCCATGCTCGGCCGCTCCGCCGTTTGTAGAGCCGAGCCAT
>NZ_QETL01000040.1:0-32880 GCF_003105135.1 Stenotrophomonas sp. SPM
GGTTGCTTGTGTAGAGCCGAGCCCGCGCACGGCTTGCCGTTGCCCCTCGAAAGGCAGCCGAGCATGGGCTATGCCGGTCGTCCTGACCGGCACCCTTCGGGCCGTCGCCATGGGCGACGTTGGCAGCGGCTCCTGCCGCTGCCATCGGCTCTACAGGAAGCAAAGAGCGGTCGGCCAGGCTGCTTTGCTTTTGATCTTCTTTTTCTTTTCCGTGGGTGGCGGACGCCGCAGCCATCTGGATGCCGCAGCCAAGTCCCCTGGGACGGGTTCACGGCGTCCCCCGCGAACCCGACCCGACCGCCCAGCGTGACGGTTTTGCGATTGATCGACCCAGTTCCGCCACGCACGAGGGGGCTGCGCCGTTGGCTGGAAACCCCGTTTGTTAGTCATAGGTTAAAGATCCGTAAGCGTTCTGCAGTGATCGGGCAGTCATCTGCATGCAACCGATCGTCATTAGCCTCCGTGACGTCCCAGTCAGCTTGGTCGCGGTAAGCTCTACCCCGATGAGCTCGCAAGTACCGCTCATCGTGTGCAGTACGCAGTAGCAATTTGGAGGAAGACATCACATGGCAATTGTTCTCTATGTCGGTGGTAGCAAGGATGGCGAGAAGGGCGTGGTGCCCTACGGCTTCAGCAAATCCCGCGCCGACACCGCGCTGGGGCCGGAGTTCTACACCGAGCGGTTCATGGAACTGCAGGGTGTCGGCAAAGTCCGGTTGATGGCCCTGGAAAGCCTGCGCGACGACATCGTCATGCAGCGCGCCGCCCGCCACTACCGTTGACCCCGTAACACGCGGCAGGGCGCGCCCATCATCGCGCGCCCGCGCCGGCATCCCAGCCCCCCTCGCCAGGATGCCGGCGTCCCGACCGGCCGCCGGAGGCTGAATCCCGCCCCCTGTCAACGCCTTGTCCCGCTTGGTCGTGGGTTGCCAGAATGGGGCCTTCCCGTAATGCGGCCCAGACCTGAAGCAATGCACGACGCCAAGAACGCCCAGAGCGCGCTCGCCCAGCAGATCGCCCAGACCATCGCCAACGAGATCGGTGCCCAGTCCGCCCAGGTGCGTGCCGCCGTCGGCCTGCTCGACGAGGGCGCCAGCGTTCCGTTCATCGCCCGCTACCGCAAGGAAGTCACCGGTGGTCTGGACGACACCCAGCTGCGCAACCTGGAAACCCGCCTGACCTACCTGCGCGAGCTGGAAGACCGCCGCGCCGCCGTGCTGGCCAGCATCGGCGAACAGGGCAAGCTGAGCGACGAACTGCGCAACGACATCCTCGCCGCCGATACCAAGAGCCGCCTGGAAGATCTGTACCTGCCGTACAAGCCCAAGCGCCGCACCCGCGCGCAGATCGCCCGCGAGGCCGGGCTGGAGCCGCTGGCCGATGGCCTGCTGGGCGACCCGACGCAGGATCCGCAGGTATTCGCGGCCACCTTCGTCGACACCGACAAGGGCGTGGCCGATACCAAGGCCGCGCTGGAAGGCGCCCGCGCGATCCTGATGGAGCGCTGGGGCGAAGATGCCGCGCTGGTCGGCGAACTGCGCACCTGGCTGGGCGAGGGCGGCGTGATCCGCGCCCGCGTGGCCGAGGGCAAGGAAAACGAAGGCGCCAAATACCGCGATTATTTCGAACACGCCGAGTCGCTGGCGAAGATTCCCTCGCACCGCCTGCTGGCGCTGTTCCGCGCGCGCCGCGAAGAGATCCTGTTCCTGGAACTGGACCCGGGCAGCGATGCCGAGGCTGGCCACCAGTACGCCGAAGGGCGCGTGGCGCGCAAGGCCGGCATCGCCGACCAGGGCCGCGCCGCCGATAGCTGGCTGCTCGATGCCTGCCGCCTGACCTGGCGCGGCAAGCTGCACACGCACCTGCTGCTGGACCTGTTCAACCAGGCGCGCGAGAAGGCCGAGGCCGATGCGATCGCCGTGTTCGGCGACAACCTCAAGGATCTGCTGCTGGCCGCGCCGGCCGGGCCGAAGACCGTGCTCGGCCTCGATCCGGGCATCCGCACCGGCTGCAAGATCGCCGTGGTCGATGCCACCGGCAAGCTGGTGGCGACCGAGACCATCTACCCGCACGAGCCGCGCCGGCAGTGGGATCAGTCGCTGCAGACGATCAAGCAGCTGTGTGCGAAGCACAACGTCGAGCTGATCGCGATCGGCAACGGCACCGCCAGCCGCGAGACCGACAAGCTGGCCGGTGAGGCGATCAAGGCCGCCGGCAACCCGAAGCTGCAGAAGGTGGTGGTCAGCGAAGCCGGTGCTTCGGTGTACTCGGCGTCCGAATTCGCGGCCAAGGAGTTCCCCAGCCTGGACGTGTCGCTGCGTGGCGCGGTGTCGATCGCCCGCCGCCTGCAGGACCCGCTGGCCGAACTGGTCAAGATCGAACCGAAGGCGATCGGCGTCGGCCAGTACCAGCACGACGTGGACCAGTACCGCCTGGCGCGGGCACTGGATGCGCGCGTGGAGGACTGCGTGAACGCCGTCGGCGTGTACGTCAATACCGCCTCGGCCGCGTTGCTGTCGCGCGTGTCCGGCCTGTCGTCGACGGTGGCCGAGAACATCGTGCGCCATCGCGATGACAACGGCCCGTTCAAGCGCCGCAAGGATCTGTTGAAGGTTGCGCGGCTTGGCGATAAGACGTTCGAGCAGTGCGCCGGCTTCCTGCGCATCGCCGATGGCGACCAGCCGCTGGATGCCTCGGCCGTGCACCCGGAAGCCTATCCGGTGGTCGAGCGCATCGTCGCCAGTACCGCGCGCCCGATCAAGGCGCTGATCGGTGATGGCAGCTTCCTCCGAGGCCTGAAGGCCGAACAGTTCACCGACGCGACCTTCGGCGTGCCGACCGTGCGCGACATCCTCAAGGAACTGGAAAAGCCGGGCCGCGATCCGCGTCCGGAGTTCAAGGCTGCGCGCTTCGCCGAGGGCGTCGAGGACATCAAGGACCTGCGCGAAGGCATGGTGCTGGAAGGCGTGGTCAGCAACGTGGCGGCCTTCGGTGCGTTCGTCGACATCGGCGTGCACCAGGACGGACTCATCCACATCTCCGCGCTGTCGGACACTTTCGTCAAGGACCCGCGCGACGTGGTCAAGGCCGGCGACATCGTCAAGGTGAAGGTGCTGGAGGTGGACGTGCCGCGCAAGCGCATCGCCCTGACCCGGCGCCTGGACGACACCCCCGGCCAGGCCACCAGCCGGCCCGGCCAGCGCGAGGAGCGTGGGCAGGGGCAGGGGCAGGGGCCGCGCCGCGATGCAGACGGTCCGAACCGTGGCCAGAACCGCGGGCAGGGCAATGGCGGCCGTCCGGCGCAGTCGGCGCCACCGGCCAACAATGCCCTGGCCGACGCCTTCGCCCGCGCCAGGCGCAGCTGAGTCCGGCACCCCTCCAGGCGCTCGCCTGCGAGGGGGGGACTTGTCGAGGTTCCCCCGCAGTGCGCACACTTGCGCCCAAGGGGGCCATCGGGCCGTCCCGTCGTCGCCGGGGAGGGCCGTGGCGCCAATCGTTCCCGCCAGCTTCCATCAGGGTTGCAGCCTTGCGCTGCGGCCCGCGCGCGCCTGCGCGCAGGGCAGGGAGAGCTGATGGGCGGCCCCGGCAACAACGAAGGCAACCTGGTCGAGCGGCGCCTGGTGGAGCTGGCCGAAGACCGCCGCCGCCTGGCGATGATCATCGAAGGCACCGCAGCGGGCACCTGGGAGTGGAACGTGCAGACCGGCCAGATGCGCATCAACGCGCGCTGGGCCGAAATCGTCGGCTATCGCCAGGAAGAACTGGAACCGGTGAACCAGGATACGTTCCAGGCGCTGGTGCATCCTGATGACCTGGCCCGTTCCGATGCCGCGCTGGAGGAGCACTTCCGCGGGCACACCGACCACTATGCGTGCCTGCTGCGCATGCGCCACAAGGACGGCCGCTGGATCTGGATCCACGACCGCGGGCGCGTGTTCGAGCGGGACGGTCAGGGCCGCCCGGTGTGGATGGCCGGCGCCCACGATGATGTGACCGAGCTGCAGCAGGCCCGGCAGGACGCAGCGGAAATGCGCCAGCGGCTGCAGGCGCTGGTTGATGCATCCGACGAAGTGGCGGTGATGGCTACCGACCCGCAGGGCATGATCACCCTGTTCAACAGCGGCGCCGAGCGCCTGCTGGGCTATACGGCCGATGACGTGGTGGGCCGGGTCGACCCGGGCGTTTTCCACGAGCCCGACGAGATCGCCGTCTTCCTGGCACCGCTGGCCGATGCCGAAGGGCGCCTGCCGACCGTCTTCCAGGCCCTGGCCGCGCAGGCCCAGGGCCGCACGTTCTCACGGCAGTGGACCTTCCTGCGCAAGGATGGCCAGCGCCGCCAGGTGCGGCTTTCGATCAGCCGCATGGACGGTGCCGACGGCCAGTGCATCGGTTACGTCGGCATGGCCATCGACATCACCGAGATGCAGCAGGCGCGTGCCGACGCGCGTCTGGCCGCGGAAAAGTTCGCCGGTGCGTTCACCTCGGCGGCGCTGGGCATGGCCCTGGTCTCGCTGGAAGGGCGCTGGCTGGACGTCAACAATGCGCTGTGCCGGATCCTGGGCTACCCGCGCGAAGAGCTGCTGCAGGTGGATTTCCAGCGTCTGACCCATCCGGCCGACCTGCAGACCGATCTGGCGCTGGTGCAGGACCTGCTGGCCGGCCGGCGCAACTACTACCACCTGGAAAAGCGTTACCTCAACCGCGATGGCAACACCATCTGGGCGCGCCTGTCGGTCTCGCTGGTGCGCAACGAGCGCGGCGAGCCGCTGCATTTCGTGTCGCAGATCCAGGACGTCACCGCCCAGCGCAGCAGCGAGCAGCGCCTGTACGAAACCGAGCAGCGCAGCCGCATCACCCTGGATGCGGTGGCCGACCTGGTGCTGAGCGTGACCCTGGAAGGACGTATCGAGTACGCCAACGCTGCGGCCGTGCGCATCCTGGCGGGTGACAACGCGCTGGCCCTGGCCGGCCACAACGTACAGGACGTGCTGTCGCTGACCACCGAATACGCGCCCGGCTCGGTGCTGGATGTGGCCGTGCTGCTGGATCCGGACAGCAACGCGGTGGACCTGCATGCCGACCTGCTGATGCGGCTGGGCGCGGCCACGGTGCCGGTGGACCTGACCCGCGCCTGGCTGCGCGATGACGAAGGCCAGGTGCGTGGCGCGGTGTGGGTGCTGCGCGACGATACCCAGCAGCGCGCCCGCCAGCGCGAGGCACGCCACCTGGCCGAGATCGATCCGCTGACCGAGCTGGGCAACCGCCGCGGCTTCGAGGCGCACCTGCAGCAGGCGATCACCCGCGTCGAGCGCACCGGCCAGGCGGCCTCGCTGATGTTCATCGACCTGGACCGTTTCAAGCCGGTCAACGATACCTGGGGTCACCTGGCCGGCGATGCCGTGCTGTGGGCGGTGGCCAGCGTGCTGCGTCATGGCGTGCGCGATTCGGACATCGTGGCGCGGCTGGGCGGCGACGAATTCGCGGTCATCCTGCCCGGCTGTGGCCCGCGCCGGGCCGCGCGCATCGGCCGCGAACTGCTGCAGACCCTGGCCGCGCTGTCCATTCCGTGGGATACGGCACGGCTGCGGATCGGCGCCAGCATCGGCATCGCGCCGCTGGAGGCGGGCATGACGGTGGACGAGGCGGTGGCGTCGGCCGACGCCCAGTGTTACCGGGCCAAGGCCATGGGCCGCAACAACGTGCAGGTGCAGGGCGAGCTGGGCGAACTGCCCGGCGAGGACAACGACGCGGGCTGAACCGGTGCGTATCGCACGAGGATTGATGGCGTCTCAATCTGTGAGAGGGCGGGGCGGAACAATCGCCCCATCGCTACCTCGACAGGGAGTTGCCATGAGCCGTTGGAACACACAGATCGTCGGCGCCTACGCGCCCGCCTGCATTGGCTGGCTGCTGGCGCTGGCCGGTGGCCTGCGCCTGGAGCAGCTTCGCCTCGATCCCTTGGCACAGGCGCTGGTGCCGGTCCTGCAGTGGGGCGTGGCCAGCGCACTGCTGGCCACCCTGGGCTGCATCATCGGCGCCAGCGCAGTGCTGTGGCGTAATGGGCGCCGCTGACCACGCATCTGTAGAGTCGGGCCATGTTCGACTGTTTTCCTCTACGAATGACGAGGTCACCGATGTTTGCCTGGGACGAAACCGCGTTTCTTGAATTGTTCGGCGTCGTACCGCGGGTGGACACGTCCGAGGGTATCGACGTGCTGGTCGCCCATGCACAGGGCAGCGTGAAGCTGCAGCTTGGCTTCAATGCGCTCACCGGCGATGTACGCGTGCAGGTATTCGCAGCAGGGCAGGGCGAACCGCTGTTCGACGGTCGCCTGGCATCCAGTCCGGGCGCTCGCGTCGTCCGCAATGCGGGGGCCGAGTTCGTGGAGATCGGTGGTGCCGGCAGCTGGCCGCATGCGCGTGGCTACGACATGCAGCAGCCCTTGGAGCATGGGCTGCGCGTGTACGTCTCGCCCGCGCTGATGGTCAACACGTTCGGTCCGTAGCGTCAGCGCAGTACCGGCTCCACATCCACCAGCTGCACGTCATGCATCTGGTCGAGGTAGGCCTCGTAGTACCACTTGTGTGACGCACCGACGATGGCCAGCATGCGCGTGCCCGGGTACCGGCCCAGCACGTCGCGGATGTTGGCGACCATGCGCAGGTTGCGGGTTTCCCAGTAGCCCACGTAGTTGCGGCCAAAGCCCTCCGGTGACGGCTCGACCAGGGCGGCGCCGAAATCGCTGTCGTAGACGCTCTGTGCGGTCTCCGGGGAGTTCTCGTGGCGATAGAGCGCCAGCAGTCCGCCCGGCTGGGTCACATTGTCCTCAAAGGGGGCGGAGGCGGCGCTGCGCGCTTTGCCGGCGGGGTTGTCCCAGGCGCCGCGGATGGCCTTGGCGAACGCTTTCTGCTGTTCCTCGGGCGTATCCGTATCGGCGGTGTGGTCATCCACAGACCACAGCCGCTCCAGCCCCAGCCGTGCGGCCAGTTGGGCGGCGACCAGGTTCACCTCGTCCTTGCGCAGCACGCGTGCGTCGAGGAAGGCGACCAGTTCCGGGGTCAGGCTGTCGGACGCGCGGCGTTCGCTGCTGGGCAGGCGCAGCCACTGCACGATGGCCGAACCGCGTTCGCCGGCGGCCAGGGCCACCGCAGCCAGCCGGCGCCGCTGTGCCGGCGTGGCGTCCTTGGGCCATGTGGCGAGCAGACGCTCCATTTCGGCATTGGCGCCGGGTACATCCAGTCCGGTCGCCGCCTCGGCCGGTGCGGTGTCGACGCAGTAGCTACTCACGCTGTCGGCATAGCGGGCCGGGCTGCGGCGCATGAAGTCGCACTGCAGGCCGGAGACGTTCTCCACTGCGATGGCCGTGGGCTGCCACGCCTGCAGGCGCTCCAGCAGCGGTTCCAGCATCGCCGGCTGGAACGCGTCGGGCAGGGTGGAAAGATGCGGGCTGCCCAGAACCAGGACGTCATTCAAGCGGCCGGCGGGTGGTCCCTTGTGCTCGCCAGGATGGAAGGCGGAGCGGTAGGGCGCATCGGCGGCGCCGGCGGCGGCACTGCACAGGCTCAACAGCAGAACACAGGCACGACGTTTGAACATGGGCTTCTCCCTGCAATGGATGCATCCGTGATGACGATGATCCTGCACGCAGCGCCGCGCAAAGGAATCCCCCGTTGGTCATTGCAACCTTCCGGCCGCTGCCTGCATCGCAGCCAGGCGTGGCATGGGCCACAATGGACGTTGCAACCTGGAACGAACGACGACATGGACGCTGCACTCCCCATCGTGACGATCGCCGCACTGTTCGGTGCGATCATCGGCTTTGTCGGGCCGCTGGGCTGGCGCTGGCAGCTGCTGCGGCTGTCGCCGGTGTTGCTGCTGCCGCTTGCCCTGCATGTCCTGCAGACCACGCCGTGGTTCTTTGGCGGCGGCGGCAACTGGGTGACTGCGGCACTGCTGGTCTGGGTGGGCAGTCTCGGTTATCTGCCGGCGGTGCTGGCCATCGCCGTGCTGCGCTGGATGATGTGGCGGCAACGCTGACCGCGGAGGAACATGATGCTGGTAAGGGCAGGCACTCTGGACGAAGCCCTGCAGGTGCTGCAGGGCGTGGGTGAGCTGGGCCAGGGGTGCACGCATGCCACCTACATGCAACGCCTGGCCGGCCGTCGCCACCTGGTGCTGGTGGCCGAGCAGGGCGGTGAGCTGGTCGGCTTCAAGGTCGGCTATGCGCTGGACCGCCGGCGTTTCTACAGCTGGGTCGGCGGCATCCATCCGGCACATCGCCGCCAGGGCATCGCCCAGGCCCTGCTGGAAACCCAGCAGCGCTGGGCTGCCGCGCAGGGCTACGACAGTATCGAGGTGAAGACCTCGCAGGCCTTCCCGCAGATGGTGGCCTTGCTGGAGCGCAACGGCTACCAGCCCCAGGGCGAGGCCGAGGGCAAGCTGCTATATCGCCGGGTGCTGTGAAGACGCGGGAACTGCAAATGACCCTAAAGGCCGCGACCTTCCGGCCGATAACCTGACTGGATCCCGCTCCTGTCCCTCGCTGCTGGACTCCAGGCTGCCCCGACGGGCGGTCCGTGCTGTGTGTACCGCCTTCCGCAGTCCGCAGTCCAGAGCTTTACGCACACAACGAACAAGGACGCTTCCCCGCGCGTCTGCAAGTCCAGGCAATTGATGGCCCCGCCGGGCACCCGCCCGCCGGATTGCATTTCATTGGACTCCGAGGAACCCACGATGCTGATGCCAGGCTTCACGGCGGGTGAGCAGACACCGGCCGACCCGCACTCCCGTTTTTCGCCCTGGCGCGTGATGCTGGGCGCGCTGGGCGGTCATCGCACCTCCACCGAGCTGTCCGCGCAGGATCACCGCCAGGATGAGCTGGCCGCGCAGGTGGCTGCGCTGCATCGCGTGCAGGCGGTCATCGAATTCGCGCTGGACGGCACCATCCTGCAGGCCAACGACAACTTCCTGCAGGCGGTGAGCTACCGCCTGGACGAGATCCAGGGCCAGCATCATTCCCTGTTCGTCGATCCCGAACATGCACGCAGCGCGGAGTACCGCGAGTTCTGGGCGCGGCTGGCGCGCGGCGAGTTCGACGCCGGCCAGTACCGGCGCTTCGGCAAGGGTGGGCGCGAGATCTGGATCCAAGCCTCGTACAACCCGGTGCTGGATCGCCAGGGGCGGCCGTACAAAGTGGTGAAGTTCGCCACCGACATTACGGCGCAGAAGCTGCAGGCCGCCGATTCGGCAGGCCAGCTGGCGGCGATCGACAAGTCGCAGGCGGTCATCGAGTTCAGCCTGGATGGACGCATCCTGTCGGCCAACGCCAACTTCCTGGCTGCCACCGGCTACACGCTGGACGAGGTCCGCGGCCAGCACCATTCCCTGTTCGTCGAACCCGACCACCGTGGGAGTGCCGAGTACCGGCAGTTCTGGGAAAAGCTTGGCCGCGGCGAGTACGACGCCGGGCAGTACCGGCGGCTGGGCAAGGGCGGGCGCGAGGTCTGGATCCAGGCGTCTTACAACCCGATCCTCGACATGAACGGCCGCCCGTTCAAGGTGGTGAAGTACGCGACCGACATCACTGCCCAGGTGCACGAGAACCAGGCCACCCAGCGCGCCGTCGCGCAGACCCGCGAAGTGGTGGCGGCGGCAAAACAGGGCGATCTGACCCACCACGTGGACATGACCGACAAGCGCGGCCCCATCGCCGAGCTGTGCGAGGGCGTCAATGCGCTGGTGGAGGCGATGGCCGGCATCCTCGGCCAGATCAAGTTGGCCGCCGACACCATTGCGGTGGGCGCGAGCGAGATCGCGCAGGGCAACAGCGATCTGTCCCAGCGCACCGAGCAGCAGGCGGCCTCGCTGGAAGAAACGGCGGTGTCGATGAAGGGCCTGGCCGACACCGTGCAGCGCACTGCCACCAACGCACGCCAGGCCAGCGAACTGGCCGGCGGCGCGGCGGACGTGGCCGCGCGCGGCGGCACCGTGGTACATGAAGTGGTCTCGACCATGGCGGTGATCAACGCCTCCTCGCGCCGCATCGTCGACATCATCGGGGTGATCGACGGCATTGCGTTCCAGACCAACATCCTCGCGTTGAACGCGGCGGTGGAAGCGGCACGCGCGGGCCAGCATGGTCGTGGTTTCGCCGTGGTGGCCACCGAGATCCGCGAGCTGTCGCAGCGTTCGGCCAGCGCGGCCAAGGAGATCAAGCAGCTCATCGACGCATCGGTGGCCAATGTCGGCGCCGGCACCGCGCAGGTGGAAAGCGCCGGGCGCACCATGGATGAGATCGTGCGCGACGTACGCCGTGTCAGTGATCTGATGACCCAGATCAGCACGGCGGCCCAGCAGCAGAGCGATGACATCCAGCAGATGAACCAGGCCGTCGACCTGATCGACCAGGGCACGCAGCAGAACGCGGCACTGGTGGAAGAGGCCTCGGCGGCGGCACGCAGCATGGAGGAACAGTCCGCGCAGCTGCTGCAGACGGTGGCCGGGTTCCGGGTTGATGTGGGGCAGGGTAGTGCGACGGCACTGCGCACGCCGATGCTGCGGGTGGTCCCCTGAAGCCGGGGGATGAGCCTTCAGATACGCAAAAGGCCAGATCGATGACCTGGCCTTTTGTTCAATGGTGCCGGTGAAAGGACTCGAACCTTCATGGGGTTACCCCCGGCTGATTTTGAGTCAGCTGCGTATACCATTCCGCCACACCGGCAGCAGCGGGCTAGTGTAACCGAGCCCGGCGGACCTTCATAGAGGCCTGTTCGGACAGGGCCAGAAGCCCGCCGTCCTGCCGGCAATGGCTGGCTGATGGCTATACTGGATCGGCTTAACAGGTGGGGGGAGGCCCCATGGCGGCGTTGCAGGATCTGCGCGTGTTGGTGGTCGAAAACGACGAAATGAGTGCGGCCCTGCTGCAGATGCAGCTGGTGCAGGCCGGCGCCGTGGTCGTCGGCCTGGCGGCGACGGTTGCTGATTCGCTGCGCCTGCTGCAGGAAACCTCGCCGGACGTGGCACTGCTGGACTACCGGCTGGCCCGAAACGAAACCAGTGAGCCGGTCGCCGCGGCGCTCGCTGCAGCGGGCGTGCCCTTCGTGCTGGCCACCGGCATGACCGCCGAGCAGCTGCCTGCATCGATGCGCGACGGCGTGCTGCTGGTGAAACCCTATCTGTCGGTGGATCTGTCGCAGGCCCTGCTGCGCGCGGTCGGCCGTACCGGCGCGCGGGCCTGAGCGCAGTCTTCCGGCTCAGGCCGCTTCTTCGTAGACGTAACGCAGATCCTCGCGGTCATCGAGGATGGCGTACTGCGTGGCCAGCTGGTCCGGATCGGGATTGAGCCAGGCGTCCAGGTGTTCGCGACGGATCGGTACCACGCCGCGGTCATGGCCGGCGGCAGCCACGTCGGCCGGCGGTGCGTCGGTGATCGCAGCGAAGGACAGCAGGCGCCCCTCCGGTCCTTCCCATTCGGCCCACAGGCAGGCCAGCAACAGGTCGCGCGGTGGGTCGGGGCGGAATTCCAGGACCACGTCCTGTTCCTTTTCATCGGCACCCAGGCTGCGACCGGCGATGGCGTGGCGCGGCACATGCTCGTAGAACGCACTGACCACCACCACGCCATGGCGCAGGCCGAAGGCGCCGCGCCAGTAGCCTTCCAGGCTGTCGCGGCGCGCGTTGTAGGTGCCCGGGTACAGCACGTCGTTGCGTGCGGGCTTGTCCGGCAGGCGGCACTGGTAGCGCATCGGCTTGATGACCCGCTGTCCGTTCTCGCTGACCATCACCGGTGCGTACGTGCCGGGAAAGATGCGGTTGTCGCGCGGCAGCAGCTGCACGCGGTGCAGGTCGTCCAGGCGGGCCTGTGCGCGCTCGATGCGGTTGCTGGCCACGCGCAGGTCGTTGCGTGCCTTCTGCGTGGGCCGCGTGGCCAGGGTGGCGTTGGCGGTGTCGCGCCGTTCGCCCTGCTTCAGCAGTTCGGTCTGCAGCGTCTGCTGCTCCTCGGCATGCCATTGCTGGATCTTCGCCACGATGTCGCGGCCCTCTTCGGTGCGTGCGCCGGCAAAACCATCGTCCATGGCCTTGGGTGTCTTCGGCCGCTTCTTGCCGGGATCGTGTGCGTACAGCTCGGCGAATTCTTCCAGCGACAGGACGGCGCCGTACTCACGGACGAGCTTGGCGTAGTCGGCGCGGATCAGGGCGGAATAGCACATGGGCGTTCTATGGGCGAAGGTCGCAGCGGCTGCGACGAGACTGCGGCAGGATAGCCCGACACCCGGGAGATGACGCATGAACGATTCGACGACCTGCCAGTTCCGCGATGGCGTGCCGACCGTTGAGGATTACTGCCAGCTGCGCCTGCTGGCGGGGCTGAGCGCCAAGACCGCCGAGGCAGCCATCCGCGCGCTGCCCAATACCCTGTTCGGGGTCTGCGCGTATCAGGGCAGCGAACTGGTGGCGATGGGGCGGATCGTCGGCGATGGTGGCTGCCACCTGCAGGTGTGCGATATCGCTGTCGTGCCCCGGTTGCAGGGGCAGGGCCTGGGCAAGGAGGTGATGCGGCGGCTGGACGCCTGGATGCAGGCAACGCTGCCGCCTTCGGCCTATGTGAGCCTGCTGGCCGATGGTGAGGCACACCGCCTGTATGCCCAGTTCGGGTTTGCACCGACCGCGCCGGCCTCGATCGGGATGTGCCGGCGGTTCTGAACGGAATGCCTGGATCGCAGGCAAAGAAAAACCCCGGCCGAGGCCGGGGTCTTCAAGAATTGGCGTCCCCACGGGGATTCGAACCCCGGTCGCCACCGTGAAAGGGTGATGTCCTAGGCCTCTAGACGATGGGGACGCACGAAAACTTCAAGTTGTAGATCTTCGACGGCCTAATGTCGAAGTGGTGGAGCCAAGCGGGATCGAACCGCTGACCTCCTGCATGCCATGCAGGCGCTCTCCCAGCTGAGCTATGGCCCCATGAAACTCCGGATTGTCCTGCATGGGAGCAGGCTCCGTTTTGAAACTGGCGTCCCCACGGGGATTCGAACCCCGGTCGCCACCGTGAAAGGGTGATGTCCTAGGCCTCTAGACGATGGGGACGCACGAAAAACTTTAAGTTGTAGAACCTTCGACGGCCTAATGTCGAAAGTGGTGGAGCCAAGCGGGATCGAACCGCTGACCTCCTGCATGCCATGCAGGCGCTCTCCCAGCTGAGCTATGGCCCCGTGTTACCGAGCCGCCTATCTTACCAACGTATTCACCTTTGTGGAAGCTTTTTTTCGCTTTCTTTGTTGTGGTTCACCAGGGCCACGAGGGCAGGGGAACCGCAACGCCACAACCTGAACGCCGGTAGGCGGTGAACAAAAAAGACCCGGTTATCGGCCGGGTCCTCGTTGTTCGTGATGAGTTGGCGTCCCCACGGGGATTCGAACCCCGGTCGCCACCGTGAAAGGGTGATGTCCTAGGCCTCTAGACGATGGGGACGCAGATCTCATCAATGTTCCTTTGCGACTCTTCCGACGGCCTAATGCCGGAAGATTGGTGGAGCCAAGCGGGATCGAACCGCTGACCTCCTGCATGCCATGCAGGCGCTCTCCCAGCTGAGCTATGGCCCCACGTCGCTGAGGAGCGAAATAATAGCTGTGCCCCCGGGGGTTGGCAAGCGTTTGTTGCACTTTTCTTCACGTCCGTTGCGAGGTCGATGTCAGCCGCCCGGCAGACGCTGCGCGCGCAGGCGCAACGCGTTGCTGATGACCGATACTGAACTGAGGCTCATCGCCACCGCAGCGAGCATCGGCGACAACGAAATGCCCCAAGGCACCAGCACGCCGGCCGCGACCGGAATGCCCAGCCCGTTGTAGAGGAAGGCGAAGCCGAGGTTCTGCCGCATGTTGCGCACGGCCGCACGCGACAACTGGCGCGCACGCAGGATGCCACGCAGATCGCCCTTCACCAGCGTGATCTGTGCGCTGGACATCGCCACGTCGGTGCCGGTGCCCATGGCGATGCCGACGTTGGCGCTGGCCAGTGCAGGGGCATCGTTGATGCCGTCGCCGGCCATCGCCACGACGCGACCCTGTGCCTGCAGCTGCTGCACCAGTGCGGTCTTGTCGGCGGGGCGGCTTTCGCCGTGTACCTCGTCCAGGCCCAGGGTGGACGCAACGGCCTGCGCGGTCAGCAGGCCATCGCCGGAGGCCATGATGATGCGCAGCCCATCGCGGTGCAGCGCGGCGATCGCTTCGGCGGTGGTCGACTTGATCGGATCAGCCACTGACAACAGGCCTGCAAGCTGCCCGTCCACCGCCAGGTACATCACGCTGGCACCACGACGGCGCAACGCATCGGCCTGTTCCTGCACGGCGGCCACCTGTACCGATTGCCCGGCCATCAGCGCGGTGTTGCCCAGCCACATCGCGCGGCCGTCCACGCGGCCCCGCACGCCCAGGCCGGTGATCGAATCGAAATCCTCCACCGCCAGCAATGGCAGTCCACGCGTGCGTGCAGCGGTGACGATGGCTTCAGCCAGCGGATGCTCGCTGCCCTGGTCCAGGCTGGCCGCCCACTGCAGCACCTGGGTGTCTTCGAACCCCGCGCCGGCATGCACGGCATCGAACGCCGGGCGGCCCTCGGTGAGCGTGCCGGTCTTGTCGATCACCAGCGTATCGACCTTGCCGAGTGCTTCGATGGCTTCGGCATCGCGGAACAGCACGCCATGCTGCGCGGCGCGGCCGGTGGCGACCATGATCGACATCGGCGTGGCCAGCCCCAGCGCACACGGACAGGCGATGATCAGCACCGCCACCGCGCTCAGCACGCCATGCGTCCATGACGGCTCCGGTCCGAACAGGCCCCAGCCGAACAGCGCCAGCGCGGCCACGGCCAGTACCGCCAGCACGAACCAGTACGCCACCTTGTCCGCCATGCGCTGCATCGGCGCGCGCGAACGCTGCGCCTGCGCCACCAGCTGCACGATCTGCGCCAGCATGCTGTCATCGCCCACGCGTTCGGCTTCGATCACCAGTGCGCCGGAACCATTCAGGGCCGCGCCGATCACGCTGTCGCCAGCCTGCTTGGTCACCGGTACCGGTTCGCCGGTCAGCATCGATTCGTCCAGTGAGGAGCGGCCCTCCAGCACGCGGCCGTCCACCGGCACTTTTTCGCCGGGGCGCACACGCAGGCGGTCGCCTGCCTTCACCAGCGCCAGTTCGACGTCATGCTCGCTGCCATCGGCGTCGATGCGCCGCGCGGTCTTCGGAGCCAGGCCCAGCAGGGCCTTGATCGCTGCCGAGGTCTTGGCCCGCGCACTCAGCTCCATCAACTGGCCGAGCAGGGTGAGCGAGATGATCACCGCCGCCGCTTCGAAGTACACGCCGACGTGGCCGTGCTGCTGGAACGAGGGCGGGAACACGCCCGGTGCAACCGTGGCCACCACGCTGTAGCCGTAGGCGGCGATGACGCCGGTACCGATCAGCGTCCACATGTTGGGGCTGCGGTTGCCGATCGACTGCGCCCAGCGTTCGAGGAACGGCCAGCCGGCCCACAACACCACCGGCGTAGCCAGCGCGCCCTCGATCCACACCCGCAGCGTCGGCGACAGCGCATGCAGCAGCGGCGTCATCGCCAGCATCGCCAGCGCCATCGTCGCCACGCTCAGCGGCAGCGACACCCAGAAGCGGCGGCGGAAGTCGGCCAGTTCCGGATTCTCGCCTTCGTCCAGGCTGGGCATCATCGGTTCCAGCGCCATGCCGCAGATCGGACAGGTGCCGGGGCCTTCCTGCACGACTTCCGGGTCCATCGGGCAGGTGTAGAGCGTGCCCGCGGGGACCTCGGGGGCGATGTATGACGACGGAGCGAGGTAACGCTGCGGATCGGCGATGAATTTCTGCCGACAGCCACCACTGCAGAAGTGGTAGTCCTGGCCCTGGTGATGGGCGTGATGCGCGGTGCTGGCCGGGTCCACTTCCATTTCGCAGACCGGGTCCTTCACCGTGGCTGGCGCGTTCTTCGCGCTGCCACAGCAGCCGCCTGCAGTGGGCGACGGGCCGTGGCCGTGGTGGGAATGTCCTGTGCTCATGCGTTGTCCTCGGTCAGCGCGGCGAGGATGGGGCACTGTTCCAGCGCACCATGGCCGGGGCAGGCGTCCACCAGCTGTGCCAGTGCGGCCTGCATGCGCTGCAGTTCGGCCATCCGTTGCTCGATGTCGAGCAGGCGGGCCTGTGCCGTATCGCGCACGCTGGCCATGTCCTGCTGGTGGCGGTCGCTCAGTGCCAGCAGCTCGGCGATCTCCTCCAGGCTGAAGCCCAGCGCCTTGGCCCGGCGGATGAACCGCAGCCGGCGCAGGTCCTGTTCGCCGAAGATGCGGTAGCCGCCGGCAGAGCGCGCCGCGGTGGGCAGCAGCTGCTGGCGTTCGTAGTAGCGGACGGTGTCGATCGGCACCCCGGCCTCGCGGGCCAGCTGTCCAATATTCATGGCGCACTCCTGGTGGATGCCGCCATTGTCAACCCTGGAGTCTGGTCAAGAGTCAAGGGTCTGTGGGTTTTCCCCATTCAGCGCACTTTGCAACTTTCTTCATAGCCCTGCCGTTGCGGCACTTCCTACCCTTCGCCTGAACCGGCCGCTCGACGGCCTGAACGAATGGAGGAGGGGAGTGTGGAGGGACTGAACAACGAGGTTTTCGTCGAGGTTGCCGTGGTGGAGTATCCGGGGGGAGATCCGTCTGCAGCTTCGGTATTGGCTGAAATGGCCCATGTGGCCAATCGCCTGGCCCAGCAGCAGCGGCGCCCCAGTGCCCGCGTGCTGGTCACCCGCTGGATCGTGCCGGCCAGCAACCGCGGTGTGAACCGCATCGCCGGTGCGGAAATGCTGGATGCGGCGATTCCTGCCGTGATCGCCCTGCCGGGCCAGGTCAGCCCGGTGGTCTCGGTGCGCGCCGAGGAAGTCCTGCTGGACTGGCTGCGTGCGCATTACGACGGCGGCAGCCTGTTGGCTGCGGCGGCCGACGGCGTCGGCGTGCTGGCACGGGCGGGTCTGTTGGCCGGGCGCACCGTGTCGGGCCCGGATCTGCGGCGCCATCCGGGCCTGCAGGGCCAGGCCGCCAGCTGGGCCCCGAGTGAGCGTGCGCTGGTCGATGATGGCGACCTGCTCACCGTGGCCGGCCCACAGGCATGGCGCTATCTGGGCCTGCGTCTGCTGTATCGCCTGCACGGCCAGGGTGTGGCCAGCGCGGTCGCGCAGCAGCTGGGCATAGTCGTGCCGGCGGGCGTGCAGCAGGACCTGGAGCGGTTCAGTGCCAACTTCGCCCACGGTGACCGTGATGTGCTCAAGGCCCAGCGCTGGTTGCACACCACGTCTGCACGCGGGGCGACGCTGCCGGCCATCTGCGAGGTCTCCGGCCTTGAGCCGAGGACGCTGCAGCGCCGCTTCCTGAAAGCCACCGGGCTGCGCCCCATCGAGTATTGCCAGCGGTTGCGCGTGGCCAAGGCGCAGACCCTGCTGCAGCAGGGCGCCAGCATCGACGAGGTGGCCTGGGGCGTGGGTTATGCAGACCAGAGCGCGTTCCGTCGCCTGTTCCTGCGCATCGTTGGCATGACGCCGGCCAACTACCGGCGGCACGTGAACTGCAAGCGGCGTGAGCGCGCCTTGCCGGCACCGGCGGCGATGGCATCGCGGGCCGTGCCGGTGGTACCGGTTGCGGACTCGCGGCTGGACGCGGCCTGACAACCACGGGCAGAACGCCGCGCTTGCAACGCGGGCGCGGCGCTCCGACCATGCAGGACTCGGGAATGTGGTGCAGGTGATGTAATGGCAAGTGTGGGGCCGGTGCCGATGCCGGTAGTGGTAATCCTGATCTGTCTGCTGCTGGCGATGGGCATCGCGCGGCTCTGGCCGGCGCGCCAGCCCATGCCGCCGCGGCCTTCGGGCGCGGGCCAGGTGCTGGACATGCTGCTGGTCGGCCTGCTCTGCGGCCGTGTGTCCTTCATTGCCGCCAATTTCGCCTTCTATCGTGACGCGCCTTGGAGCATGTTGCAGATTGCCGATGGCGGCTACCACGTGGTGGTAGTGCTGGCTGCCGCGCTGGGATGGGGTGTCTGGCGCCTGCGTCGCCATCCTTCGCTGCGTGTTCCGGTGCTGTGCAGCGCACTCGCCGGAGCCCTGCTATGGGGCGTGGGCAGCTATGGTCTGTCGCAGTGGCAGGCCAGCACGCTGTCCCTGCCGGCGGTGCAGGTGGTGGATCTGCAGGGGCGGTCGCTGGACCTGGAACGATTCCGTGGCAAGCCCGTGGTGCTGAATCTCTGGGCCAGCTGGTGTAGTCCATGCCGGCGCGAAATGCCGGTTCTGGCCCGTGCGCAGCAGTCCCACCCTGAGCTGCAGTTCGTCTTTCTTAACCAAGGCGAAGGCCAGGAAGTGGTGCAGCAGTTCCTGGCCGCAGAACGGCTTGCACTGCGCGATGTCCTGCTGGACGAACCTGCGTCGGCCTCCACCGCGCTGGGCGTGCGCGCCTATCCCTCGACCCTGTTCTTCGATGCGCAGGGGCGCCTGCAGGATCTGCACCTCGGTGAGCTGACCCATGCCGGTCTTGAACACAAACTGCGCAGGCTGCGGTAGCCTGCGCGGGCATTTCCCTTTGGAGTTCCCATGCTGTTGATTTCCCTGCGCACCGCGCCTGCGGTGCTGATCCTGCCGATGCTGCTGGCCATGACCGCCTGCAGCCAGGCACAGACGCCGCCAGCCAAGACGCCCGCCGGTACCACTGCGGCGGCCCCTGCGGCAGGCAAGGGCGAGCGCCCCGCGGTCCTGAAGGGTATCGAGAAGCACGGCTTCGAGGTCGTTTCCGAATTTGATGCGCCGGGCGGCCTGCGCGGCTTTGCCGGCGTGGTCGGTGGCCAGCAGCCGGCGGCGGCGTATGTCACCGCGGATGGCAAGCATGTGCTGGTCGGCAGCCTGTTCGATGCCGAGGGCAACGACGTGGCCGCCGAGGCGGTGGAGAAGCTGGTGTCCGCGCCGATGTCGGCCAAGATGTGGTCCAAGCTGGAAGCCAGCGCATGGGTGCGTGACGGCAAGGCCGACGCACCGCGGATCGTCTACACCTTCAGTGACGCAAACTGCCCGTATTGCCACAAGTTCTGGGATGCGGCCCGTCCCTGGGTGGATGCAGGCAAGGTGCAGCTGCGTCACATCATGGTCGGTGTGATCCGTGAAGACAGCCCGGCCAAGGCCGCGGCCATCCTGTCCGCCCGCGATCCCAGTGCCGCGCTGCTCGAGAACGAACACCAGTTCGACCGAGGTGGCATCAAGGCGCTGCCGAGCATCAGCCGCGATGTCGCTGGCAAGCTCGACGCCAACCAGGTGCTGATGGTGGAAATGGGCTTCCAGGGTACGCCGGGCATCCTGTTCCAGAATGCCGAGGGCAGTGTCGAGCGCCGTGCCGGCCTGCCGCAGGGCGACGACCTGCTGAAGGTGCTGGGTCCGCGCTGACCGCGCCGCTCACCCGTGATCAACAGCAGGCCCGCATGGCAACGTGCGGGCCTGCTGCATTCTGCGACAGGGCGGCGGGATACGGCTGCGCAGTAAGTGGTGCGGCGTCACTTATGAATAGTGACTGAGATCAAGCATCGTAAGTTGATCGCAATCAAGGCTGAAAGCGACAGGTTCGCTAGCCTCGACGCATGCATTCCAGCGTCAACACGACAGGGACAGCGTCACGGATCTGCCTGGAACAGGTGATGCATGCCGCGTCATTCACGACACCCTCACTTCGGGCTTGTTACCCAGACGCCTGCGGTCGCCACCTCGCTGGCAGCGCAGCCGCAGTCGACCCACCCACGGAAAACACGGGGCGATGTCATCGTCCTGTTGCCTGCAGCATGCAGGCTGCCTGCGGGCATCGACGCAGTACTCCGCAACCCAGCAACGGCAGGTCGCTGTCGGGAACGCGCAGGCGTCCCGCCTGGCAGTGTCTGGCAGGTGTTCGTCCATGGAGGATGCAATGCGCTTGGCAGGACTGAGTCTGGCATGCATGGCGGCGATGGCGGCAACGCCGGCCCATGCTGAGGAGGAGGACGCGCAGGCTCTGCGGCGCGAGATCGTGACCCTACGCCGGGAACTGGAAGGCATGCAGCAGCGCCTGGACCGCCTCGAACAGCGCGAAGCCCTTGCCAATGCGGCGACGACAGCATCCGCTGCCCCGCCAGCCACGACCGCTGTGCTGCATCCCACCCAGGTGCCCGGCGTGGCATCGCCGGTGCTGCCACAGCGTGAATCGGTGGCCGACCCCTCCACTGCAGCGTCGCGCCCGGACAGCGCTGCGGGCCCGACCGATCCTGACCTGAAAGGCTTCTTCGCCATCCCTGGCACGGACACCGTCATCCGCATCGGTGGCTACGCCAAGCTCGATGCCATCGCCGATTCACGCGCGGCCGGCGACGAGGACCAGTTCATCCCTTCGTCGATACCCGTGGGCGGCAGCCACCGCGATGTGTCCAACTTCAACATCCACGCCAAGCAGACCCGCTTCAGCTTCGAGGCGCGGCGGCCGACCACGCACGGCAACCTGCGCTTCTACCTGGAAAATGACTTCTTCGGCAGCAGTGACGGCTACCAGTTCCGCCTGCGCCATGCCTATGGCCAGCTCGGCAATACCTATGCCGGTTACGGCTATTCCAGCTTCATGGACGCCGACAGCCTGCCCGACACCCTGGACTTTGCCGGGCCGGGCGGCGCGGGCTATCTGCTGGTGGCCGGCATCCACCACAGCTTCACGATGGGCATGGGCAATACGCTGACACTGGCCGCCGAGGATCCGGACACCGAACTGGCCGGGGCCAGCGAGACGCGGGCGGCCGCCAACCGTCTGCCCGACGTCAGCGTTACCGCCCGCATGGAACGCGACTGGGGCCATCTGCAACTGGGGGCGGTGGCCCGCAGCCTGGCCTATGACGGTGAGGGCGAGCGCGACCGGCGCATGGGCGGGGGCCTGCAGCTCAGCGGCTCGGCGGCGGTGGGCGAGCGCGATCTGCTGCTGTTCGGTGCGCTGGGCGGGCGCGGCCTCAGCCGCTACACCGCCGACCTGACCGGTTCCGGGCTGGATGCGGTGGTCGATGCCAACGGGCGACTCGATGCGCTGGACCTGCACGGCGGCTTCGTCGGCTACACCCACTACTGGTCGCAGCTGTGGCGCTCGAACCTGATCTTCGGCCAGCTGACCCTGGAGCGGAACAGCGCACTGGCCGCCGAGGCGTTCCGCGAAAGCCGCTACGGCGTTTTCAACCTGATCTGGAGCCCGGCACCGTCGTGGACGATGGGCATGGAGCTGCTTTACGGACGCCTGGAACAGCAGGGCGGCGCGCGCGGCGACACGGTCCGGGTACAGGGCAGCCTGCAATACAACTTCATCAGATAGCCGCCAGCGGTCGACGCCAGCGCAGCCAGTCCCCATGCCCGGTGCTGCCGGGCCAATGCCAGCTTCAGGAGAGTGTCATGGCAGAAGCAAAGAAAATCGGGGTGGTCGGAGCCACCTTCCTCGTCGCCGGCAACATGATGGGCTCCGGTGTATTCCTGCTGCCCTCCAGCCTGGCCAAGATCGGCACCGCCTCCATCTGGGGCTGGCTGATCACCACGGCTGGCGCGCTGCTGCTGGCGTTCGTATTCGCCAAACTGGGCAAGTTGGCGCCCAAGGCCGGCGGCCCGTATGCGTATGCGCGTGACTGGTTCGGGCCCTACATGGGCTTCCAGACCAACACCATCTATTGGTTCGCCAACTGGATCGGCAATGTCGCCATCCCGATCGCCGCCGTGGGCTACTTCAGCTATTTCTTCCCGATCCTGTCCGAACCTTTGGTGCGCTGCATCGCGGTGCTGGCGCTGGTATGGGCGCTGAGCTTCGCCAACGTGATCGGCCCGGCCTTCGTGACGCGGGTGCAGACGGTCACCACCAGTTTCGCGCTGGTACCGATCCTGGGCATCGCGATCTTCGGCTGGTTCTTCTTCGATGCGGACATCTTCAAGGGCGCCTACAACGTGTCGGGTGAGTCGAACTTCGGTGCGATCTCCAGCGCGGCGGCACTGACGCTGTGGGCCTTCATCGGCGTCGAGTCGGCCTCGGTGACCGCGGGCGTGGTCGAGAACCCGGAAAAGAACGTGGCCCGCGCCACGCTGGCCGGCGTGTTCCTGGCGGCCATCGCCTACATCGCCAGTTCCTCGGTGATCATGGGCATGGTGCCGAATGCGGAACTGCAGCTGTCCGATGCCCCGTTCGCGCTGGCGGCAGCCAAGGCCGTGGGCGGGTGGGGCGGGGCGCTGGTCAGCCTGTGCGCCTTCGTTGGCGCGGCCGGTTCACTGGGTGGCTGGATCCTGCTGACCGCACAGAGCGCGAAGGCCGCCTCCGATGATGGCCTGTTCCCCAGCATCTTCAGCAAGACCAACAAGGACGACGTGCCGGTCAAGGGCGTGCTGATCGTGGCGATGCTGATGACCCTGGCGGTGCTCGTCACCTCGACCTCGGAAACCGCATCGGCGCAGTTCGATGTGATCACCTCGGCTGCCGTGGTGCTGACCCTGCTGCCGTACATCTATTCGTGCGTGGCCTGCTACTTCGTGGTCGAGCGCTCGCACACCCTGGTGCACACCGGTGCGTTCTGGACCTTGACCAGCCTGACCGTCGTGTACTGCCTGTGGGCGATCTACGGTTCGTCGGGAAGCATCGTGCAGTACGCCTTCCTGTTCGTGCTGTTCATCACCGTGTTCTATCCCTTCTTCAGCGAGGAGCGTCGCCAGCAGCGGCAGCGCGCTCGTGAGGCATCGGCCATCGGCGCCGGCACCCAGCGTTCCTGAGTTCGACAAGGAGAATCAACGTGTACTTCAAGTCTCTGGATTACCCGGTCATTGTCATCGACAACGACTACGAGTCGCCGCGCATCGGCGGCATCCTGATCCGCGCGCTGGTGGAGGAGCTGCGTGGCAACGACCAGCGCGTGCTGTGCGGGTTGAACCTGGATGATGCGCGTGCCGGTGCACGGACCTACGTGGCCGCCTCGGCGGTGCTGATCTCCATCGATGGCAGCGAGGAAGTGGACGGCGAGTTCCAGCGCCTCACCGCGTTCCTGCGCGAACAGAGCGCGCGCCGCGCCAACCTGCCGGTGTTCCTGTACGGCGAGCGGCGCACCATCGAGAAGGTGCCGAGCAAGCTGCTCAAGCACATCCATGGCTTCATCTTCCTGTTCGAGGATACCAAGAGCTTCATCGCGCGGCAGGTGATACGCGCGGCCGAAGACTACATGAAAAACCTGCTGCCGCCGTTCTTCAAGGCGCTGATCCACCACGCCGCCGAATCAAACTATTCCTGGCATACACCGGGCCATGCCGGTGGCGTGGCCTTCACCAAATCGCCAGTGGGGCGCGCCTTCCACCAGTTCTACGGCGAGAACACCCTGCGCAGCGACCTGTCGATCTCGGTGCCTGAACTGGGCTCGCTGCTCGACCATACGGGCCCGATCAAGGATGCCGAGGAAGAGGCCGCGCGCAACTTCGGTGCCGACCACACCTTCTTCGTCACCAACGGTACCTCGACCGCCAACAAGATCGTCTGGCACGGTACGGTGGCCCGCGGTGACGTGGTCTTCGTCGACCGCAACTGCCACAAATCGCTGCTGCATGCGCTGATCATGACCGGTGCGGTGCCGGTGTACTTCACCCCCAGCCGCAACGCCCACGGCATCATCGGCCCGATCAGCCTGGACCAGTTCACCCCCGAATCACTGCAGCAGCGCATCGCCGCCAATCCCTTGGCAAGCCAAGCCTATAGTGCCGGGTCAAAGCCGCGCATCGCGGTGGTCACCAACTCAACCTACGACGGCCTGTGCTACAACGCCGAGAAGATCGCCGACGAGATCGGCAGTGCGGTGGATTTCCTGCACTTCGATGAGGCCTGGTACGCCTACGCGGCGTTCCATCCGTTCTACGAAAACCATTACGGCATGGCCAAGGGCAAGCCGCGCGAGCAGGACGCGATCATCTTCACCACCCATTCGACCCACAAGCTGCTGGCCGCGTTCTCGCAGGCGTCGATGATCCATGTACGCAACTCGGCGCAGCGCAACCTGGACGCCGAGCGTTTCAACGAGTCGTTCATGATGCACACCTCGACCAGCCCGCATTACGGGGTGATCGCGGCCTGCGACGTGGCGTCGAAGATGATGGAGGGCGATGCCGGCCGTTCGCTGGTGCAGGAGATGCATGACGAGGCGATCGCCTTCCGTCGCGCGATGCTGCATGTGCGCGACGACCTCGGGCGCGAGGACTGGTGGTTCAGTGTTTGGCAACCCACCCAGGTCGAGCGGAGCCTGGACAAGGGCGATACGCCGGCGCCAATGGTGGCCAAGCGCGAGGAGTGGTACCTGCAGCCCGATGGCCACTGGCATGGTTTCGAGAACCTGGTCGACGACTACGTGCTGATCGACCCGATCAAGGTCACCCTGCTCACCCCGGGCCTTTCGATGGACGGCAGCATGGGCAGGCTGGGCATTCCGGCGGCGGTGCTGAGCAAGTTCCTGTGGAGCCGTGGCATCACCGTGGAGAAGACCAACCTCTATTCGGTACTGTTCCTGTTCTCGATGGGCATCACCAAGGGCAAGTGGAGCACCCTGGTGACCGAGCTGATGGCATTCAAGGAACTGTATGACCGCAATGCGCCGCTGAGCCAGGCGCTGCCGACGCTGGCTGCCGACTATCCGGTTGCCTACGCCGGCTGGGGCCTGCGTGACCTGTGCGATGCGCTGCACGCGTTCAATCAGGAATTCGCGGTGGCCAAGGTGATGCGCGAGATGTACGTGGATCTGCCGACGCCGGTGATGACCCCGGCCGATGCCTACAACCATCTGGTGAAGGGCGAGATCGAGCGGGTCGACATCGAGCAGATCAGCGGCCGCATTGCCGCCACGATGCTGGTGCCGTACCCGCCGGGCATCCCGACCATCATGCCGGGTGAGCGTTTCGGTGCCAGCGATGAGCCGATCATCCAGTCGCTGCGGATCGCCCGTGAGCAGAATGCGCGTTTCCCAGGCTTCGAATCGGACGTGCACGGGTTGATCATCGAACACGACGGCGATGGCGTGTCGTACCGGGTGGAGGTGCTGAAGGCCTGACCCGGGGGGTAGAGTCGAGCCATGCTCGACTCTACAGCTGCGGTGAGAGCAGTCGTCCGGTTTCAGAGGGGCTTGTACTGGATCTGCGCTGCCAGTATGCGCAGGCCGTCGGCACCGCTGGAGAGGATGCGTTCCTCGCCCACGCCCTTCAGGCGCTGCAGCTGGAAGCCGTCTTCGACGGGCAGGCGCGCGGCGAGGGCGTCCAGATGCTGCAGGGCGCCCGGGCCCTCGCAGTCGAACTGCCCCCAGTACTTGCCGTGGCGATGGATGGTCAGGCGGTAATGCATCACGGGTTCTCCGGCAGGTGCTGCAGCCACTGCGCGAACATGGCGTTGGCTGCAGCGGCCAGCGGCGCGCCGTAGCGACGGGCCTGCGCACGCAGGTCGTTGGGGTCGATGCCGGCCTGGGCCAGCTCCAGGGTGTGGCCGATCAGCCAGCGCTCGAACGGGTGTGCATCCAGTTCCGGATGGCATTGCAGGGCGAGGGCATGGTGGCCGACAGCGAAGGCCTGGTGGCGGCAGGCCGGCGTGCTGGCCAGGCGCTGCGCACCGTCGGGCAGTTCGAAGGCTTCGCCATGCCAGTGCAGCACCGGGATGCCCTGTAGGGCCTGCAACGGGGAGCGCTGGCCATCTTCGGTGAGCAGCAGCGGCGCGAACCCGATTTCCTTGCCACCACTGGCCGCGACCGTGGCGCCCAGCGCGCGCGCCATCAGCTGCGCGCCCAGGCAGATCCCCAGTGTCGGCCGCTGCTGCTGCAGGCGGTGGTGCAGCAGGGCGATGCTGTCGGCCAGGAACGGATAGAGCGTTGTGTCATTGACGCTGATCGGGCCGCCCAGGACCACCAGCAGGTCGGCCGCTTCGGCGTGCGCGAGCGGATCGACGCCGGCCTGCAGGACCTGTACGGTCCAGCCCTGTGCAAGCAGCAGGGGGTGCAGCGTGCCCAGGTCTTCGAAGGCAACGTGCTGCAGCACCACGGCGTGCTTGCGGGCAGCGGCCGTCATGCCGGTTCCCCGGCGCTGGGCCAGTAGAAGCTGTCCGGCGTCGCGCGCGCGCCGAAGATGGCCTGGCCGATGCGGACCACGGTGGCACCTTCTTCGATGGCGACCTCGAAATCGCCGGACATGCCCATCGACAGTTCTGGCAGGTCGATGCCCGCCGGTGCGGCGCGCTGCAGCTGGTCGCGCAGTTCGCGCAGGCGCACGAAGCAGGCGCGTACGCGTTCGACGTCGGGGGTGAAGATCGCCAGGGTCATCAGCCCGCGCACGCGCAGGCGGTCGAAGGCGGGAAGCTGCTGCACGAAGGCAGTGACGGCGTCCGGTTCCAGGCCGTACTTGCTGGGTTCGGCCGAGGTGTTGACCTGTACGAACACGTCCAGCGTGCGGTCTTCCAGCTGCAGCCGCTGCTGCAGGGCGCCGGCCACGCGCAGGCTGTCCAGGGCCTGGAATTCGCGGGCGAAGCGGGCGACATGGCGGGCCTTGTTGGTCTGCAGGTGGCCGATGACCGACCAGTGCACCCCGAGGTCAGCCGTGGCTTCGGCCTTGCGCTGGGCTTCCTGCACTTTGTTCTCGCCCAGCTCGTGGCAACCGGCGGCCACAGCCATGCGGATGCGCGCCTCGTCGACGGTCTTGCTGACCGGCAGCAGGCGCACGCTGGCTGGGTCGCGGCCGGCGCGCATGCAGGCATCGGCGATGCGCTGGCGCACGGTGACCAGGTTGGCAGCGATCTGTTCGACGGACTGGGCGACGGGCCAGTCGGCGGCGGCTAGGGGCATGGGGGACCTCCGGTGCGGGGCGGCCAGGGTGGGATACACTGGCACAGGACAAGTATTAGTTTGGCATAGGACAAAATGAAAATCACCGGGCGCAGTGCCGAGGCCATTTTCGACAGCATTCGTGAGGGTATCGGCAATGGCCAGCTGGCCGCGGGCAGCGTGCTGCCGCCGGTGCGGGAGCTGGCCGAGCGGCTGGGGGTGAACAGGAATACCGTGGCGGCCGCCTACAAGCGCCTGGACGGTGCCGGCCTGGCCAGCACCGGCGGCCGCCGGGGCACGGTGGTGCGTGGGCCGGCACAGGCCATGGCCCGCGAGGGAAGTGCGCCGGGGCTGGCCCTGCACGACCTGGCCGGTGGCAACCCGGATCCGCGACTTCTTCCCACGCTGCGCGTTCAGGCCGCGTCCCCGCGGCTCTACGGGGCGGAGACGGTGGATGTGCGCATGCAGCGGCTGGCGCGCGCCTCGCTGGATCCGCATTGCCCGGCCGGCTATGCGCTGGAACTGACCCATGGGGCGGTGGATGGCATCGAGCGCCTGCTGGCGGCGTGGCTGCTGCCGGGTGACCGCATCGCGATCGAGGATCCGTGCTTCCTTGGCAGCCTGAACGTGCTGGCCGCGGGCGGGCATGCGGTGCTGCCGGTGGCGGTGGATGCGCATGGCATGCAGGTGGAGGCGCTGCGTGCGGCGCTGGAGGCCGGTGCGCGGGCGGTGCTGCTGACCCCGCGTGCGCACAATCCCACCGGCGCCAGCCTGGATGCGAAGCGGGCGCGGGCGCTGCGGCAGCTGCTGGCCGGTTACCCGCAGGTGGCCGTGTTGATCGACGATCACTACGCGCTGCTTTCGCAGCAGCCCTACCATTCGGTGCTGCCGGACGATGGCCGGCGCTGGGCGCTGCTGCGTTCGCTGTCCAAGGCGCTGGGGCCTGACGTGCGGCTGGCGTGGCTGGGCTGCGATGCTGCCACTGCCAGCGTACTGCGCCTGCGTCTGGCGGCCGGCACCGGCTGGGTCAGCCACCTGCTGCAGGATGCGGCCAGTGCGGTGCTTGAATCGGCGCCGCAGCGGGCGAAGATCACCGCCGCGGCTGAGCGCTACCAGCAGCGCCTGCAGTGGTTGCAGGAACTGCTGCGCGCCCGTGGGCTGCCGACGCCGCTGTCGATGGAGGGCTTGAACCTGTGGCTGCCTCTGCCGGGTGACAGTCGCGCGCAGGTGCTGGCGCTGGCGGCGCGCGGCTGGCATGTGCGTGGTGGTGAGGTGTTTGCGGTGGCCGCACCGGCGCATGGGCTGCGCATTACCTGTGCGGCGTTGTCGACGGCGCAGTTGCGGCAGTTGGCCGATGACCTGGTGGCGGTGTGCGGTGTGTAGCGTCGAGCTAGCTCGACTCTACAAGGGTGAGCGCTCAGGGCGCGGCGTTGGCGCCAGGTCGCACGTAGTAGGTCTGGCCGGTGTCATCCAGGAACACCAGTTCCGGCTTGCCCTGCCATGAGGTGAGCATGGCGCCGGTGTTGTTCTGGTGCCGCACCATCAGGCTGGCGCCGCGATCGGGGTTGGCTACGACCTTGAACACTTCGGTGGTGCCACTGGCATCGTCCAGGGTGAGCAGGGCTTCGCCACCGCGGTCGCTGGTGCCGTAGCCCCCGCGTTCGGAGCCATCGGGGCCGAGCAGGATCATGCCCGACAGTGCAGTGGCGCGCGGGCCCTGCGGTTTGCCCTTGCTGAGCGGATCGGGCACGGGGGCGCCGAGGATGACGCGGGCCTGGCCCTTGTCATCGTGGATGACCAGGCCGCGGGCTTCGATCACCCGTTGCGGTGATTGGCTGTTGTGCAGGTTCCAGGCGGTCCAGCCGGAAACGAGCAGGGCGAGGGTCGACACCCCCAGGGTGGTCAGCATCAGTGCGCGGGCCATCGTTCGTCCTTCCTTGGATGTGCCGACGATAGCGGATGCAAAAGCGGATGGGTAGGGCCGCGCGGTCAATGGAAATCGCGGCTGTGGCTGCGCAGGCCCTGCAGCAGTTCATCCAGGCACAGCATGCGCTGCACGATCACATGCTGCACGCCGTCTACGCGTTCCAGGCGACCGTCGATCTGCATCAGCTGGGTATCGACCAGCACGCGGTGCTGGCGATCGGCGACGTGCCGCCAGACCACGGCATTGACCATGCCGGTCTCGTCTTCCAGGGTGAGGAAGGTGACGCCGCTGGCGGTCTGCGGGCGCTGGCGCATGCGTACCAGGCCGGCGATGCGCACGCGGCGTCCATGGCCGTGGCCTGCCAGCTGCGCGGCGTCGAGGCAGCCACGGCTGCGCAGCTGCGCGCGCAGGAAACTGATCGGATGGCGGCCGAGCGTGGTGCCGGTGCTGCGGTAATCGGCCTGCATGTCCTCCCACGCGCTGGGCAGGGGCAGGGCCACGCGGGCCTCGGTGGTGGCGCGGGCCTGGTCGAACAGCGGCAGCCGGTTTTCCACGCCGGAAATATCCCAGCGCGCACGATGGCGGTGGCCGCTCAGCCCACGCAGCGCACCGGCATCGGCCAACAGGCCCTGCTGGCGCCGGTCCAGCCCGGTGCGCTGGCAGAGATCGCCGACATCATCGAACGGGCGGCGCGCGCGTTCGCGCATCAGTGCCTGCACTGCCGTTTCGCTGCAGCCATCGATCAGGCGCAGGCCGAGCCGGATCGCCGCTGCCCCCTTGCTGAAATCCAGGCTGCAGTCCCAGTCGCTGTGGCGCACATCCACCGGCAATACCGTGATGCCATGACGGCGCGCATCCTGCAGCAGCTGGTCGGGGCTGTAGAAACCCAGCGGCTGGCTGTTGATCAGGCTGGCGGTGAACGCGGCCGGGTAATGGCACTTCAGCCAGCAGCTGGCATAGGTGAGCAGGGCGAAGCTGGCCGCATGGCTCTCGGGGAAGCCATAGCTGCCGAAGCCCTTGATCTGCTCGAACAGGCGTTCGCCGAACTCCAGGCTGTAGCCGCGGTCGAGCATGCCGGTCAACAGCTTTTCGCGATGCGGCTCCAGCCCGCCGTGGCGCTTCCACGCGGCCATCGAGCGACGCAGTGCATCGGCTTCGCCGGCACTGTAGCCGGCGGCATCCACCGCCAGCTGCATCACCTGCTCCTGGAACAGCGGCACGCCCAGGGTGCGCGCGAACACGCGCTCCAGCTGGGGTGGATAGAGCGGGTTGTCCGGATCGTTCAGTGCCTCGGGGCCCTGTTCGCGCAGGATCCTCCGCCGCTCCAGGTAGGGGTGCACCATGTCGCCCTGGATCGGCCCCGGGCGCACGATCGCCACTTCGATCACCAGGTCGTAGAAGGTGCGCGGCTGCATGCGTGGCAGCATCGCCATCTGCGCGCGCGATTCGATCTGGAACACGCCGATGGTTTCGGCGGCGCAGATCATGTCGTAGGTCGGGCCATCCTCGTCTGGAATCGCATCCATGCGCCCTTCGTGCAGGCCGTGCTGCTGCAGCATGGCCAGGCACTTGCGGATGGCGGTGAGCATGCCCAGCGCCAGGCAGTCGACCTTCATCAGGCCGGTGGCGTCGAGGTCGTCCTTGTCCCACTGGATGACGGTGCGCCCGGCCATGGCCGCGTTCTCCACCGGTACCAGGGTGGACAGCGGGTGTTCGGAAATGACGAAACCACCCGGGTGCTGCGACAGGTGTCGGGGGAAATCGATCAGCTCTCCGGTGAGTGACAGCAGGCGCCGCATCAGCGGCGTGTCCGGATCGAAGCCGCGTTCGCGCAGGGTGTCCGGCAGCGGGATGTTGCCGCCCCAGTGGTCCATTGCTGCACCCAACTCATTCACCTGGTCCATCGGCAGGCCGAGCGCGCGGGCAACATCACGGATCGCGCTGCGGCCGCGGTAGCTGATCGCCACGGCGGTGAGCGCGGCGCGCTCGCGGCCATAGCGGTTGAACACGTACTGCAGCACTTCCTCGCGGCGCTCGTGCTCGAAATCGATGTCGATGTCCGGTGGCTCGTCGCGCTCATCGGAAATGAAACGTTCGAACAGCAGGTTGCTGCGCGCCGGGTCGATCTCGGTGACGCCGAGCACGAAGCACACCGCCGAATTGGCCGCCGAGCCACGCCCCTGGCAGAGGATCTGCTGGCTGCGGGCGAAGCGCACGATGTCCTGCACGGTGAGGAAGTAGGAGGCGTAGTTCTTCTTGGCGATCAACGCCAGCTCGTGTTCGATCTGCGCGCGCTGCGCCGGCTGGATGCCTCTGGGCCAGCGCTCGGGAATGCCTTCTTCCACCAGTGCGCGCAGCCAGCTGTCAGGCGTCTGCCCGTCGGGCACCAGCTCGCGTGGGTAGGTGTACTGCAGCTGGTCCAGTGTGAAGTGGCAGCGCTCGGCGATGCGCAGGGTCTCGGCCAGCAGCTCGGGGGGATACAGCTGGGCCAGCGCGCTGCGCGGGCGCAGGTGGCGTTCGCCGTTGGGAAACAGCCGCCAGCCGGCTTCGGCCACGCTGCAGCGGTGGCGGATCGCGGTAAGCGTGTCCTGCAGGGCGCGACGGCGGCGCACATGCATGTGCACGTCACCGCTGGCCACCAGCGGCAGAGCATGGCGTTCGCCGAAGGCCTGCAGCTGCTGCAGACGGCGCACGTCGTCGTGTTCGTGGTGCAGTTCCACCGCCAGCCACAGGCGGTCGTCGAAGGCGCTGCGCAGCAGCGGCAGGTGGCTGGCATCGGGCTGGCGGTCCAGCCACAGGCACAGCAGGCCCTCGGCCAGGCCGTGCAGATCCTCGCGCAGGCAGCGGTATTCGCCCTTGCCCGCGCGCCGCCGGCAGGTGGTGATCAGCTGGCACAGGCCGGCATAGGCCTCCTGGTCGGTGCACAGCAGGGCGATCTTCGGCCCATCCTCGATCTGGAATTCGGCACCGATGAGCAGCGCCACGCCGTGCGTCTTCGCTGCCTGCCAGGCACGCACGATGCCGGCCAGCGAACACTCATCGGTGATCGCCAGGGCGCGGTAGCCCTGGCCGGCGGCACGCGCGAACAGCTCATCGGCGGTGGACGCGCCGCGCTGGAAGCTGAAGGCCGACAGGCAATGCAGTTCGGCATAGGCAGGGAAGGCGGCGGCCATGGTGGTTCAACCGAACCAGCCGTGCAGCATCCACGGCGCATGTGGATCGTTGCGCGGACGGAAGGCCCAGCCGCGCTGGCCGTGCGCGGTTTCCACCACGTAGTAATCGCGGCGCGCGTCGGCCTGGTCCCACCAGCCCGATTCGATCCGCTCCGGCCCGGCGACGATGCGCAGGCGCGGGTCACGCAGCGGCTGTGGCGCGTCCAGCAGCCAGCCGGGGCGCAGCGGCCAGTACGCAGGGGGCTTGGCCGCCGGCTGGGTGCCGCTGGCACATTCGGGGCGATGGTCGGCCTGCACCGCCAGCGGCTGCACGGCGTCATCGCCGAGGCGTGCGCGCAGGCGCTCGCGCAGCTGGGTCCACGGCATCGCCTGTGCCGGGCGGGTGTCGAACAGATCGCGCGCGGCCGGCACGAACGGTGGCAGGTGTTCAGCCTGCAGGCGCAGCGCCCGGCTGCCGGCGGGCAGGGCGAAGGCTTCCATGCGGTTGCGGGCGATCTCGAACAGCAGCGCGGCATCGCGCTCGGGGGCCAGCAGGCCGATGGTCAGCACGCTGGCCGGCAGCAGGTCGTGTTCGAAATACAGGTCGAAGCGCTGCACGCCGCCATCGCGCGAACAGAGGAAGGCGGCCAGGTCCAGCAGCAGGCGGCGCAGCGGGAACAGCAACGCCTGGCTGGATTCGATCTCGTACTCGAATTCGATGCGCGCATCGAAGCGGTCCGGGGGCTGGTAATAGCGCAGTGGCGGTGCCGGCAGGCCACGCAGCGCGTCCAGCTGCTGCAGCACATCGGGGGCGAAGCGCCGGGCCAGGCTGTCGCGCGGCAGGTCGAGCGCGGCGCCCAGCGTGCGCAGGCCGGAGCGGCCGAGCACGGTGACCGCTTCGGCGGGCAGGCCGCAGCGCGACAGGGGCAG
>NZ_QETL01000041.1:0-32622 GCF_003105135.1 Stenotrophomonas sp. SPM
CCCGTTGGTCGGCACGGGGCCGGCCCGGGTAGGTGTCTACCTGTGTCGACACGCGAGCGAAGCGACCGGCTTCTGCTCTTCTTTTTTCTTTGCCGTGGCTGGACGTGCACGGAGACTGTCAGAGGTCGGGCGGGTGGGTTGCGCGGGGGTGTCGGCCGCATGGATGCGGCTGACAAGCCTCCATGGACGGATTCACCGCGTCCCCCGCGCAACCCACCCGCCCGACCAAGCGCAGGAATTTGCTTTCCGCGACCAGCCACGAGGGGCTCAGCCGTTGGCCTGGATCCTTACCAGCCTTCCAGCACGATCTTGCCCTTCGCGCGATTGCTCTCCACCAGCGCATGTGCGCGCCGCAGGTTGGCGGCATTGATGCGCCCGAAGTGCTCGCCCAGCGTCGTCTGCAGCACGCCGGCATCGATCAGCTCGGCCACGCGGTTCAGCAGGTCGTGCTGGCGCTGCATGTCGGCGGTCTTGAACAGCGGGCGGGTGAACATCAGTTCCCAGTGCAGCGACAGCGCCTTGCGCTTCAGCGCCATCACGTCCAGCTGGCCGGGGTCGTCGATCAGGCCCAGCTGGCCCTGCGGCGCCAGCACTTCCACGATCTGCGCGTAATGCTGGTCGGTGTGGGTCAGGCTGGCCACGTGCTCGACCTGCGGGATGCCCAGCCGGGCCAGGCCTTCGGTCAGGGGCAGGCTGTGGTCGATCACGTGGTGCGCGCCCATCGCGTACACCCAGTCCTGCGTGTCCGGGCGCGAGGCGGTGCCGATCACGGTCAGCTTGGTCAGCGTGCGTGCCAGCTGCACCAGGATCGAGCCGACGCCGCCTGCCGCGCCGATCACCAGCAGGGTCTGCCCTTCACCACCGCCCTCGGCGATGTGCAGGCGGTCGAACAGCAGTTCCCAAGCGGTGATCGCGGTCAGCGGCAGGGCCGCGGCGGCGGCATCGTCGAGGCTGGCCGGCTTGCGGCCGGCGCTGCGCTCGTCCACCAGCTGGTATTCGGCATTGCTGCCCGAGCGGTCGATCACGCCGGCGTAGTAGACCGCGTCGCCGGGCTGGAACAGGGTCACCTCGCTGCCCACCGCATCGACCACGCCCACCGCATCCCAGCCCAGCACGCGCGGGCCCTCGGTGGCGGCGTTGCGGCGCACCTTGGTATCCACCGGGTTCACCGCCACCGCGCGCACCGCCACCCGCAGGTCACGCGGGCCCGGCTGCGGCAGGTCCAGGTCGATGTCGATCAGGGCCTGCGGGTCATCGATCGGCAGGCCGGCGTGGGTGTAGGCAATGGCGCGCATGGCAGCGGTCCAAGGGGGAAAGGAATCCACAGCGTGCGCCGCGCGCGGCTCCCCGGAAAGGCGCAGAATCGGTCAGCACTTTCACTCCGGCAATGAAAATGATCCGTATCGACGATCTGCAGCTGTTCGTCCGCACCGCCGCGCTGGGCAGCTTTTCGCAGGCTGCACGCGAGGCCGACCTGCTGCCCGGCCAGGTGGCCGCCGCGGTGGCGCGGCTGGAACGCGAGCTGGACCTGCGCCTGTTCGTGCGCACCACCCGCAGCCTGCGCCTGACCGGCGAGGGCGCGCTGTACCTGCCCTACGCGCAGGAGGTGCTGGCTACCCTGCGCGAGGGCCAGGCCCGCGTGCAGGGCGAGGACGCCGACCTGCACGGCACCCTGCAGCTGTCGGCGCCGTCGGATTTCGGCCGCAACCTGCTGCTGCCGTGGCTGGCCACGTTCCGCGCCGCGCACCCGCGGCTGCGCCTGCACCTGCGCCTGTCCGACGAAGTGGCCGACGTGTTCCGCGACCCGGTGGACGTGGCGATCCGCCTGGGACACTTCGACGACGCCAGCTACGTGGCCTTGCCGCTGCTGGAGGGCAACCGCCGCGTGCTGGCGGCGTCGCCCGCCTACCTGCAGCGGCGTGGCCTACCGGCACGGCTGGAGGACCTGCGCGAGCACGACTGCCTGGCGTACCAGCTGGGCGGACGCACCCACGACCGCTGGGCGTTCGAGGTCGAGGGACGGCGCGTGGTGGTACCGGTGCGCGGCCCGCTGGTCTGCGACGATGCAGACGTGGTGCGACGCTGGGCCGTGGCCGGTGAAGGCATCACCTACAAATCCTGGCTGGACCTGCGCGAGGACGTGCAGGCCGGGCGCCTGCAGGTGCTGCTGGACGGCGTCGGCAGCCACATCCCGCTGCAGCTGGTGTGCCCGCACCGCAAGCAGTTCTCGCCGGCGGTGCGGCAGCTGCACGCGCAGCTGCGCGACCACCTGCAACCGCTGCTGTCCGGCCTGCCCGGTGGCGAGGGCGGCCCCCTGTCGCCGGCCGCGGCGGTGGCCGACAATGGCGCCCCCCCGCAACAACAATGAGCCATGCCATGCCGTGGATGGGCATCCAGGACCTGTGGACGTTCCTGCTCGCCGTGCTGGTGTTCCTCGCCCTGCCCGGGCCCGGCACCTTCACCCTGCTTACTGCCACCGGCCGCGGCGGCATGCGCGGCGGCTACACCGCGCTGGCCGGCCTGCTGCTCGGTGACCAGATCCTGATGTGGCTGGCGCTGGCCGGCGTTGCCGCGCTGCTGAAGGCCAACCCGCTGGTGTTCCACGCGGTGCAGTACCTCGGTGCCGCGTACCTGGTGTGGGTGGGCATCAGCCTGCTGCGCACGCCGAAGAACGAGGGCGGTGACGCCGGCCCGATCCGCATGCAGCCCGGCCGCTACTTCCAGCAGGCGATCCTGGTCAGCCTGCTCAACCCGAAGGCGATTTTGTTCTACATGGCCTTCCTGCCGCTGTTCATCGATCCGAAGGCGCACCACGGCATCGCGACCTTCGCGGCGCTGGCCGGCATCATCTTCGTGGTCAGCGTGGCGTACTGCTCGCTGCTGATCGGCGCGGGCAACCTGGCCCGCCGCCATCTCATCCGGCATCCGCGCATCAGCACCGTGCTGCGCCGCGTGGCCGGCCTGTTCCTGTTCGGCTTCGGCATCCGCCTGGGGTTGAACGGATGATCCGGCGGCTGGCAGTGCTGGTGTTTGCCGTACTGCTGGCCGGCACCGCGGCGGCGGCTACGGCGCAGGACCATCGCTGCCTGACCGGCGGCCGCGACGACAGCCTGCACCTGCTGTGGCGCTGGCTCGACGATGGGAGCGCCGATGTGCAGTACGCCGGGCAGCCCACGCGCCTGCGTGTGCGCCGGGTCTCGCAGGACACCACGGTGCCTGCCGAAGACCGGCCCTACCGGTTCGACAGTGTGTGGGAAGAGCGCATCGAGGGCCGCCGCAACGGGCGCTACCACCTGACCACGCAGGGCGCGCGCGTCTACGGTTTCAGCTACGAGCACGCGTGCGATGGGCGGCGCACGGAGTTCAATGAAGACCTTGAGGCGTGGCAGGAAGACGGCTGCCATTGGCGGGGGGGCGAACCGCTGACCGTAGCGTCGAGCCTGCTCGACTGATGCAAGGAGCAGTCGAGCATGGCTCGACTCTACAAAGGCGGCGGAGCAGTCGAGCATGGCTCGACTCTACAAAGGCGGCGGAGCAGTCGAGCATGGCTCGACTCTACAAAGGCGGCGGAGCAGTCGAGCAAGCTCGACTCTACCTATCGTGCAGTTCCGCGCGCAGGTGGTCGATGAACACCCGCAGCTTGGGCGCCATCTGCTCGCGCGCCGGGTAGTACAGGTGGAAACCGGGAAACGGCGGCTGCCAGTCCTGCAGCACGCTCTGCAGTCGCCCGGCGGCGATGTCGTCGGCCATCAGCGAGGCGAAGCCCTGGGCCATGCCCAGCCCGGCCAGCACGGCGCGATGGGCGACGCCGGCATCGTTGAACACCAGCCGCCCGCTCACTTCCACGTCCAGCTCGTGGCCCTCGCGGCTGAACTCCCAGGGCATCAGCCGGCCGTTGGCCAGGCGGTGCACGATGCAGGCGTGGCCCTGCAGGTCATGCGGGGTCTGCGGCACGCCATGGCGTTCGAAGTAGGCCGGCGTCGCCACCACCACCTGCCGTTCGGGCGGCCCGACCGGCACCGCGATCATCCCCTGGGCCAGTGATTCGCCCAGGCGGATGCCGGCATCGAAGCCCTCCCCCACCAGATCGGTCAGTGCCGGGTCGACGCACAGTTCCACCTGCACCTGAGGGTAACGCGCCAGGAAATCCGGCAGCCGCGGCAGCGCCATGCGGTCGGCGACGATGCGCGGCAGGGTCACCCGCAGTCGCCCGGCCGGCACCGAGCGCGCGCTGTCCAGTTCGGCGAAGGCCTGGTCGATCTGGTCGAGGCCGCCACGCACCCGCTGCAGGAAACGCGCGCCGTGCTCGGTCAGGCCCACCCGCCGCGTGGTCCGCTGCAGCAGGCGCACGCCCATCCGTGCTTCCAGCGCGCGCACGCTCTGCGACAGCGCCGAGGTCGACACACCCAGCGCATCGGCGGCACGGGTGAAGCTGGCATGCTCGGCCACGTGGACGAAGGCGACCACGGCCGTCAGCGGGGCGGAGGCATCCATTGTGAAGCCAGCCTTCAAGGTGAGTCAGGTTGTACGCAGTTTATCCGCATGATCGACAGGAGGAAGCTAAGCCCCACGCCGCCGCCCATCCGGGCGAGGTGCTTCCCCCAAGGAGATCCGCATGAAGACCCGTACCCTCGGCCCCGCCGGCCCAACCGTGTCCGCCCTCGGCCTGGGCTGCATGGGCATGAGCGCCTACTACGGCGGCCGCAGCAGTGAGGATGACGCCATTGCCGTCATCCAGCACGCGCTGGACCGTGGCCTGACCCTGCTCGACACCGCCGATGTGTATGGCCCGCACACCAACGAAGCGCTGGTCGGCCGCGCGATTGCCGGCCGCCGCAACCAGGTGTTCCTGGCCAGCAAGTTCGGCATCGGCCTGGACCCTTCCGACCCGCAGGCGCGGCAGGTCAACGGCCACCCGGACTATGTGCAGGCCGCCTGCGAGGCCAGCCTGCGCCGCCTGGGCGTGGACCACATCGACCTGTATTACCAGCACCGCGTCGACCCGACCGTGCCGATCGAGGACACCGTGGGTGCGATGGCGCGCCTGGTGGAACAGGGCAAGGTGCGCTGGCTGGGCCTGTCCGAGGCCTCGGCAGCCACCCTGCGCCGGGCGCATGCGGTGCACCCGATCACCGCCGTGCAGAGCGAGTACTCGCTGTGGTCGCGCGAGCCGGAACAGAGCGGGGTGCTGGCCACCACGGCGGAACTGGGCATCGGCTTCGTGCCGTATTCGCCGCTGGGCCGTGGCTTCCTGACCGGCGCCATCCGCAGCCCGGATGATTTCGAGGCCGACGATTACCGGCGGACCTCGCCGCGCTTCGAAGGCGCGAACTTCCAGCGCAACCTGGCGCTGGTGGACACCGTGCAGGCGCTGGCCGCCGAACGCGGCATCGCCGCCTCGCAGCTCGCTCTGGCCTGGGTGCTGTCGCGTGGCGAGCACATCGTGCCGATTCCGGGCACGACGCGGCAGGCACGGCTGGACGAGAACCTCGGTGCGCTGCAGGTCGAACTGGATGCGGCCACGCTGGACGCACTGGATGCGGCGTTCCCGATGAATGCCGCGGCCGGCGAGCGTTATTCGGTCAGTGGCATGGCCAACATCGAGTCCTAGGGGCGGCTTCGGCCGGATTGTGCCGATTCCGGCAGCCTGGTCGGGGCGAAGCGCGCGCCCCGGCGGGTATGACCCTCGCCAGTGGTAATGCTGCGCTGCGTTCGGTCACACTCGGGAACTTGTCGTTCCAAGTCATCCCCTTCCGAGGCCTGCATGTCCCTGCTCCGGCGCAAGTCGCTAGATTCCGTCACTGTCCATGAAGCCGGTCGGCGCCTGGTGCCGACCCTCAGCTGGCCGCACCTGATCGCCCTGGGCATCGGTGCCATCGTCGGCACCGGCATCTACACGCTCATCGGCGTCGGCGCCAACCTGGCCGGTCCTGCGGTGCTGATCTCCTTCGCCATCGCCGGTGCGGTCTGCGCCTGCGCGGCGCTGTCCTATGCCGAGCTGTCGACGATGATGCCGGCCGCGGGCAGCGCCTACACCTACAGCTACAGCGCGCTGGGCGAGGTGTTCGCCTGGGTGGTGGGCTGGAGCCTGATCCTCGAATACTCGCTGGTGGTCAGTACAGTGGCGGTCGGCTGGTCCGGCTACTTCGTCGGCTTCCTCGAATGGGCGCATACCCAGTTCGGCTGGAACATCACGCTGCCGGCCGCACTCGCTGCGGGCCCGCATGTCGCCGGTGGCTTCATCAACCTGCCGGCGATCGTCATCACCTGGCTGGTCGCGCTGATGCTGATGGCCGGCACCAAGGAAAGCGCCACGCTCAATGCCATCCTGGTGGTGTTCAAGCTGATCGCGCTGGCGATCTTCGTGGCCATCGCCCTGCCCGCCTTCGACAGCGCCAACCTGCAGCCGTTCATGCCGTACGGGTTCGCCAAATCGATGGGCCCTGATGGCGTCGAGCATGGCGTGATGGCGGCGGCGGCAATCATCTTCTTCGCCTTCTACGGCTTCGATGCGATCTCTACCGCGGCCGAAGAAACCAAGAACCCGGGCCGTGACCTGTCCATCGGCATCATCGGTTCGATGATCGGCTGCACCATCGTCTACGTGCTGGTGGCGCTGGCCGCCGTGGGTGCGATGAGCTACGCAGTGTTCGGCCACAGCGCTGAACCGCTCGCCCTGATCATGCGCCAGCTCGGCCATCCGACCGCCGCCATGGTGATCGGCGTGATCGCGATCATCGCCCTGCCGACCGTGCTGCTGGCCTTCCTGTACGGGCAGAGCCGCATCTTCTTCGTGATGAGCCGCGACGGCCTGCTGCCGCGTGGCCTGTCCAAGGTCAACGCACGCACCGGCACGCCGGTGGCGACCACGCTGTTCACCGCAGTGGTGGTGTCGGCGCTGGCCGGCGTGGCGCGCCTGGACGAGATCGCGGCTCTGGCCAACGCCGGTACCCTGGCCGCGTTCACCGCCGTGGGCATCTGCCTGGTGGTGCTGCGTCTGCGCGAACCGGACCGTGCCCGTACCTTCCGCACGCCGCTGGCCTTCGTGGTCGGTCCGCTGGCCGCGCTGGGCTGCATCTACCTGTTCCTCAGCCTGCCGCACACCACCCAACTGTACTTCCTGGTGTGGAACGTGGTCGGCCTGGTGCTGTACTTCCTGTACAGCCGCCGCAATGCGTTGATCGCGAAGTAAAGGAGGCGCCGGGCACGACCCGGCGCTCTTTCTGTAGAGTCGAGCCATGCTCGACTGCTTCTGCCAACAGCAGTCGAGCATGGCTCAACTCTACAAAGGCGCAGTCGAGCATGGCTCGACTCTACGTACCCGCGGCGTAATCCTGCGCCTGGCGCATCACCCGCAGCAGGTTGCCGCCCCAGATGCCGGCAATCTGCTGTTCGCTGTAGCCCTTGCGCAGCAGCCACGCAGTGATCTTCGGCAGCTGGCTGACATCGGGCAGGTCGCTCAGGCCACCGCCGCCATCCCAGTCCAGGCCGATGCCCACATGCTCGGGGCCGACCACCTTGAGGATGTGCTCGAAGTGGGCGAAGAAGTCGTCCAGGCTGGCGTGGCGCACCGGGTGTTCGTGGTCCAGCGCCTGCTCGGCCTGCTGCAGGGCAACGCCCTGGGCGATGGTCATGCCTTCCCAGCCGCCCAGCTGCTTGCTCAGCGCTTCTTCGGCCTGCTTGCGTTCGGGCGTCTTGGCGGTGTCGATCAGGTAGCCGCCATAGGCATTCACCTGGATCACGCCACCGGCCTTGGCCAACTGGCGCAGGCGCGCATCGTCGAGGTTGCGCGGGTGGTTGTAGACCGCCTTGGCCGAGCTGTGCGAGAGCACGAACGGCACCGGCATCATCGCCAGCAGGTCATCGAACACCGCATCGGACGCGTGCGACTGGTCGATGACGATGCCCAGCTTCACCGCGGCGCGCACCAGGTCCTTGCCGGCCGGGCTCAGGCCCTTCCACTCCGCACCCTTCGGGTCGGTGGCCGAATCGGCGAACTCGTTGTTGGCGAAGTGCACCGTGCTCAGCAGGCGCAGGCCGGCGCGGTGGTAGAACGAGAGCAGGCTGGGGTCTTCCACCAGCGGGCTGGCGTTTTCCATGCTGATGTAGACCACGCGCTTGCCGGCAGCCTTGATCCGCGCGGCGTCATCGGCGCTCAGCGCAAGCTCAAAGCGCTCCGGGTTGGCCGCCAGCATCTGCCGGATCTCCAGCAGCCGCTGCAGGCCATGGTCGCGCTCGGCCAGGTGGGCCGCTACGGTGCGGTCGCCCTGATCGGTGTAGATCGCCCAGAAGCCACCATCCAGCGCGCCCTCGACCATGCGCGGGTAATCCACCTGCGAAAGCGCGTTGTGGTCGTGCCGCTGTTCGATGTCGAAGCCGGCGCGGCCGAAGTTGGCCGGCGTGTCGAGGTGGCTGTCCAGGGTGAGCAGTCGCTGCTGCAGGGCCTTGGCGCGGGCCAGCTCCTGCGCGCTGAACTCGATGGCATGGGCGGACAGCGGCGCACTCAGCGCCAGGGCAAGCAGCAGGGACAGGCGACGCAGCGACGGCATGGGCTCTCACCGGTGAGGAGAAGAGCCCGACCATAGCGCCGTGGCCCGCCGTTTTGTTGAAATCAACCAACCACGCGGCAGAACACGGCCTTCAGGTAGCGCGATTCCTGCACGTGGGCCATGAACGGATGGTCCGGACCGGCGCCGGCCACCTTCAGGATCTGGATCGTGCGGCCAGAGAAGTAGGCCGCGCGGCGCAGCATGTCGAGGAACTGGTCCTCGGCCACCAGGCCGGTGCAGGAGAACGTGGCGAACAGGCCGCCCGGCTTGACCACGCCCAGCGCCAGCTTGTTCATGTCCAGGTACTTCTTCAGCGCGGTGATGACCTGGTCGCGGTCGCGGGTCATCTTCGCCGGGTCCAGGATCACCACGTCGTACTGCTCGCCGCGGTTGGCGGCATCGCGCAGCCACGGGAAGATGTCGGACTGGACGAACTTCGGGCGCACGTTGTTCAGGCGCGAATTGCCCTTGGCGATCTGGATGACGTCTTCATCGATGTCGATGCCGACCACTTCCGAAGCACCACGCGCGGCCGCGTACACGGCGAAACCGCCGGTGTTGCAGCACAGGTCGAGCACGCTCTTGCCTTCCACCTGCTGGCTCAGCCACTCGCGGTTCTCGCGCTGGTCGGCGAAGAAGCCGGTCTTGTGCGCACCGGCCGGGTCGGCGCGGAACTTGATGCCATACTCGGTGATCACCGACGCTTCGGTGGTGGTGTTGCCGTGGAAGTCGAAGCTTTCCTGCTTCTGCACGTGTTCGTCGGCGAAGCTGTGGAAGCGGCAGCCCGGGAACTGTTCGCGCAGGGCGTCGTAGATCCACTCGCGGTGGCGGAACATGCCGGCAGCGAAGAATTCGACCACCACCAGGTCGTTGTAACGGTCCACCACCAGGCCGGACAGGCCGTCGCCTTCGCTGTGCACCACGCGCCAGGCGTCGGACACCGCGTCCAGCTTCAGCACGCCACGGCGCAGTTCAACCGCCTGGGCGATCTTGCGCGAGAACCAGCCGGCATCGACCGGCACGTTCGGGTCGGTTTCGAGGATGCGCACGGCGATGCGCGAGTGCCCGTTGTAGAAGCCACGGCCGATGAACTCGCCATCGATGCCGACGACGTCGACGATGGAACCGGGCTTGGGCCGGACGGTCGGCTTCTCGACCAGTTTCTGGAAGATCCACGGGTGGCTGGAGCGCCACGCGTTCTTGAGGCGGACAACAGGAAGGGGGGTATTCATCGGCCTATTGTAAACCGGCGGCCGGGGTCAGATCCCCGCAGGGGATTTGACCCCGGTGTGGCGACGACGAGGGGTCGGAGCCCCTTCGGGGGTCCGACCCCGCCGCCGCCCATTTGACGGCGGCCCGGCCAGGCCGCAGAATCGGCCCCAGAAGGGGAGTAGCTCCCAGACGTTGTCGCCGTCAATTCGAGCCCGCAGGCTCCGGTGCAACGGCAATCCCACCCGCGTGGGGTTGCGAGCGAGACCTTCGCCGTACTGGCGAAGCTCTGTCCCTGGATCCCCCTCCCGATCCTCCGTTGCAGATCCTCGCCGTCCGGCCTGGCATTCATCTTTCCAACGGATATTCCCAATGCAGACGATCGGTAATGTGTGGATGTGGGGCGGCTTCGTGGCGGTGGTCATCATCGCCCTGCTCGTCGACCTGGTGTTGATGCGACATGGCGGACCGCACAAGGTCACCTTCAAGGAGGCCCTGTGGTGGTCCATCGGCTGGGTCGTGCTGGCCCTGCTGTTCAACGCGGGCCTCTGGTACTACCTCAGCGAGACCGCCGGCCAGGTGGTGGCGAACAAGGTCGGCCTGGAATTCCTGACCGGCTACCTGGTCGAGAAGGCCCTGGCGGTGGACAACATCTTTGTCTTCCTGATGATCATGAGCTACTTCGCGGTGCCGGAGGAACAGCGCCAGAAGGTGCTGATCATCGGCATCCTGGGTGCGATCGTGCTGCGTACGATCATGATCTTCGCCGGTAGCGTGCTGATCAGCCAGTTCCATTGGCTGCTCTACGTGTTCGGTGCCTTCCTGCTCTTCACCGGCTGGAAGATGTGGTTCGCCGCCGGCCAGGAGCCGGACCTGGAGACCAACCCGGCCCTGCGCTGGATGCGCAAGCACCTGCGCCTGCTGCCGGACTACGCCGGCAACGCGATGAGCGTGATGCAGGACGGCAAGCGCTGGTTCACCCCGCTGTTCGCGGTGCTGATCCTGATCGCGGTGACCGACGTGATCTTCGCCGTGGACAGCATCCCGGCCATCTTCGCCATCACCACCGACCCGTTCATCGTGCTCACTTCCAACGTGTTCGCGGTGCTGGGCCTGCGTGCGATGTTCTTCCTGCTGGCCGGCATGGCCGACCGCTTCCACCTGCTGCCGTACGGCCTGGCGCTGGTGCTGGGCTTCATCGGCATCAAGATGATGATCATCGACCTGTTCAAGATCCCGACCCCGGTGTCGCTGGGCGTGGTCGCCGCGATCATTGCCGCCACCGTGGTGCTCAGCCTGAAGTACCCGCCGAAGGAAGACGCCGGCCAGGCCTGAGCCTGACCGGCCTGCAGCGCGCGGCCGGCGGGATTGTCCCGTCGGCCACCCCCACTCTCCCGCAGCGGTGGCCTTGGTTTCGCGCCAGCCACCGCCATTGCTGAGGTATGGACAACAACACGCCCCTGCCCGCCGGTGACGTGCCGGCCCCCCGCAACGACCGCATGCGCATCCTGCGGGCGTTCAATGTCAGCCTCGCCACCGTACTGGTGCTGCTGGCCGTGTTCGCCCTGCAGGGCAGCTTCGACTGGCGGCCGTGGGCGGTCGCGCCGCTGGAGGCCAAGGGACTGCTGGGGCTGATCGGCGGGCCGATGCTGCATGCCTCGGTCGAACACATCGCCGCCAATGGCTTTGCGATCCTGATCCTCGGCACCCTGGCCGGCAGCGTGTACCCGAAGGCCACCGTGCGTGCCCTGCCCCTGCTGTGGCTGGGTTCGGGCATCGGCGCGTGGATGCTGGGCACCCCCGGCAGCGTGCACCTGGGGGCCAGCGGCGTGACCCACGGCCTGATGTTCCTGCTGGCCAGCCTGGGCCTGCTGCGCCGTGACCGCGCGGCGATCGCCACCGGCCTGATCGGCATGCTGTTCTACGGCGGCATGCTGATGACCATCCTGCCGCATGCCGACGGCGTGTCCTGGCAGTCGCACATGGGCGGCGCCTTCGCCGGCATCATCGCCGCGCTGCTGTTCCGCAACGCCGACCCAATGACGCCGCGCCCGCACTACAGCTGGGAGGACGAGGAAGACGAGGTCGAGGCGCTGGCCGACGACGAGCTCGAGCCGCCTTCGCCGCGCCGCGTGCCGGTGCTGTGGCAGCCGCGCGAGGGGCACGATTACGTGGTGATCCCGTTCCGTCGGCCGGAAGACCCGCGCGGCTGATGCAGCACGTCGGGGTCGGATCCCCGAAGGGGCTCTGACCCCAAACCGGATGCCGGCCCGCGGCCGACACTACCGGATTCTCAATTCCCTGCGGCGCCCATGCCATCCACCGCCTGCCGGCCCAGCGCCGGGTCATCGGTGAAGAACGCATCGATGCCGGTGGCCAGGTACGCGCGCATCTCGGCGATCGAGCCTTCCGGGTTGCGCGCGCTGTCGGCGCCCTTGCGCAGGTCGCTGGCCTGGAAATGGTTTTCCGGGCGGAAGGTGTACGGGATCACCATCAGGCCGGCCGCATGTGCGTCACGCACCAGCGCGGTCGGCGTGCCCAGCGCACCGTTGGCCTCCAGCGGGATGATCGAACGCAGCTCCGGGCCGATGCCATCGGCGTAGCTGGCGATGTCCTTCAGCCCGGCCGGGGTCATCATCTGCGCATAGCTGAGCGTGCCACCGGCCTTGGCGACATCGGCCGGGCGGGCATCGCCCTTCCACAGCAGCTGCAGCAGGCGGATGTTGCTGCCACGGCCGATCTTGCCGCGCAGGTAGCGCAGGTTGGCGGTCTCGAACGACTGGATCGTCACCGGCGCGACGGCGGTGTAGGCATTGCCGCGCAGCGCGGCCAGCACCTTGTCTTCCATCGGCAGGCCGATGGACTGGAAGTAGGTCGGGTGCTTGATCTCCGGCACCAGGCCGATGCCGCGGTTGGCGCGGCCGGCCTGCTGCATCAGGAAGGCCAGGATCTCGTCCAGGGTGGCGATGCGGAACTGGCCGTCGAACGCGGTGCTGCGCAGCTCCGGCAGGCGCTCGCGGGTGTAGAGGGTCTTCAGCTCGGCCAGGGTGAAGTCTTCGGTGAACCAGCCTTCGACCGTCTCGCCGTCGATGACCTTGGTGGTCTTCCGCTTGGCGAATTCCTTGTGCTCGGCGACGTCGGTGGTGCCACCGATCTCGTTCTCGTGGCGGGCCACCAGCACGCCGTCCTTGGTCATCACCAGGTCCGGTTCGATGTAGTCGGCGCCATCGGTGATGGCCTGCGCGTAGGCCGCCAGCGTGTGCTCGGGCAGCAGCGCGCTTGCGCCGCGGTGGCCGTAGACCGAGACCTTCGCGGTCGCCGGGGTGGAAGTTTCAGCACTCATGGCCACCGATGGTGCCACGGCCAGCGACAACAGCAATGCACAACCCCACGACTTCACTGCGACTTCCCCAAGCGGTATGTGATGGGGGTCAGTATGCGGCGGGAATATGACAGCCGGGGCGTCGGGGATGGGGTCAGAGCCCCTGCGGGGAATCTGACCCCAACCGCCATCATTCTTCAACTATTCCGATTGATGCGCGAAGTGGTGCGCGGCTAGCCTCGAATGACCAACACTGACGTTGTCGGAGGCAGATCGTGAAACAGCCGATGTACATGCCGATCCTGAAATGGCGACAGGGCGAGTATCTTGCAGTGGGCCGTGCCAGCGAAGGCATCAAGGACTGGATCCATCCCCTGTTCGAGATACCCGTCGAGCAGTGGGACTTCGAGAACGATGCTCCCGCGAAGTCACTCGACGATCATCTGAAGAACGTCGGGAATCGCCTGGTCAAGAACTGGAAGGCGCGGCGTTGCCTGTTCGACTCGCCCTATCTTGCCGGCGATGACACCATGGCGGACGGGCAGCACCATCTGGAGCGGATCTTCGACCTCACGCGCACAGCCGGTTGCCAGGCCATTCCCGTAACCGGCATTGACCGGCATGTCGACTACCAGCAAGCCGTGGCACGTATCGTTGCCCGCGATGATCGCGGCTGCGGATTGCGGCTGGTACCGGATGATCTTGAAGGCAGGGGTCTGGCCCGCATCCCGGCATTGTTGAAACTGCTGGGCGTTGCGCCAGGCCAGGTGGACCTGATCCTGGACAGCTCGGCCGATGTCGCCGACTCGCCCACGCTGCAGGCAACCACGTGGCAGACCTGGATCGCAGCCGTTCCGGATCTGGCCGACTGGCGATCGGTCACCATCGCGGGCGGTAGTTTCCCTGCCAGCCTGAGCCCCTCGTCGAACTATCGCCCGCACGGTGACGTCAACCGCCGGGAGTGGCGCGCGTACACCCGGCTTGTCAGCAGTCGTCCCGATCGGATGCCGTGGTTTGGCGACTACGGCTGCGCCTCGCCACAGACCGAGCTGATGGATCCACGCCTGTTCGACCCCAATGCCAAGATCAAGTACACGATCGATGACCAGTGGCGGATCGTGGTCGGCACCCAGATCAAGCGCAATGGTCGCGACCAGTACCGCGATCTGTGCAACCACCTGGTCTCTGATCCACCGGTGGTGTTCATGGGACGCGGCTACAGCTGGGGTGATGCATACATCGAAGACTGCGCCAACAATGTCAGCAGTACCGGCGGAAGTTCCACCTGGCCGACCGTGGCCACCAACCATCACCTGACTAAGGTTGTTCGCGACCTCGCCAATCTGGCCGGCGCTTCATCTGTTCCCTGACCAGCATGCGGATTTCCGCAAGACTGTAGAGCTCACCCAGGCGCTCGCACAGCGCTGCACGGTTTCCGCGCAGCGCTGATTTTTCAGCGGTCCTGCTGCTGATCAGGGCTGTCAGCTCATCGCGCCACAGCAGTGCCGCCACGGCAGTGGCGCTCACCGAGGGATTGAGCCTGGCAGGCCGCAGCAGTTCCATCCGGACGGCATTGCGCGCACCACGTAAGGCCAGCCTGACCCCCCACCATGCAGGCAGCGTCTCCAGCGCATGATCCAGATGGCGCTGGCCCACCACGATCGTCGCCTTGTCGAGCACGTCGGAATAGAACTGCTGCTGCAATGGCAGTCTGCGCAACGTGTCGACGTCACTCTTGATTTCGTAGCCGTGCAGGTGGCCATTGATGACACAGACATCGACCCGGCAGGCACCGCGTGCAAGCCCCATTTCCTCCACGACAAGCGTGTTCGGATTGGCGACATGCTCTGCGATGACCTTGCTCAGCAGCGCTGATCGCACGTCACTGTCGGTGATCGGGTTCATGGCGGGATGATATCAAGGAGGTGTCGCGGCCCGGGTTGAAACCACGTGGTGTCGATTGTGATGATGCGAAGGGTCAGAGCCCCGCAGGGGATCCGACCCCGGTATTACTTTCCGATGCAGAAGCTGGAGAAGATCCTGCCCAGCAGGTCATTCGCACTCATCTGCCCGGTGATCTCGCCCAGCGCGTCATGCGCCAGCCGCAGTTCCTCGGCGGCCAGTTCCAGGTGTTCATGCACCAGCTCGCCATCGGCGCGCTGCGCATGCTCCTGCGCGCGTTCGATCGCATCCACATGACGGGTGCGCGCGGAGAACTCGCCGTCCACCTGCTCCCCTGCCCCGGCCGAGGCAATCGAACGCAGGCGCGTGTGCAGGTCTTCCAGACCGGCACCGGTGGCGGCCGAGACGAACACGCGGTCCGGGTCGTCCAGCACCGGCAACGCGTCCATCAGGTCCGACTTGTTGTGGATGTAGACCTTGTGCGGCACGGCGGCCACGGCTTCGCCCAGCGCGGCTTCGCCGGCGGCCGGGTCGCGCGCATCCAGCACGATCAGCGCCAGGTCGGTGCGCTCGATTTCCACGTGGGCGCGGCGCATGCCTTCGCGTTCGATGGCATCGCCGCCGTCGCGCAGGCCGGCGGTGTCGACCAGGGTCAGCTCCAGGCCGTCCAGGCGGATGGTTTCGCGCAGGGTATCGCGGGTGGTGCCGGCGATGTCGGTGACGATGGCGCGCTCGCTGCCGGCCAGGGCGTTCAGCAGTGAGCTCTTGCCGGCATTCGGTGGCCCGATCAGCACGGCATGCAGGCCATCGCGCAGACGACGGCCGCGCTCGGCGTCACGACGCAGCAGGGCAAGATCTCCGCGCGCCTGTTCCAGTCCACGCCGCACCTGCGCGCCGCCCAGGGTATCCAGCGGTTCGTCGGCGAAGTCGATGGCGGCTTCCACGTGGATGCGCAGCAGCACCAGCTGTTCCACCACGGCCTCGATGCGGCGCGAGAACACGCCATCCAGCGAGCGACGTGCCGCGCGCGCGGCGCGGTTGTCACCCGCGGCGATCAGGTCGGCGATGGCCTCGGCCTGGGCCAGGTCGAGCTTGCCGTTGAGGAAGGCCCGTTCACTGAACTCACCCGGCCGCGCCTGGCGCGCGCCGAGCACGATGCAGCGCGCGACCAGCTGCTGCAGCAGCACGGGGCTGCCGTGACCCTGCAGTTCCACCACTTCCTCGCCGGTGAAGCTGTTCGGTGCCGGGAACCACAGCACGATGCCGTCATCGATCACCTCACCGTCGGCATCGCGCAGCCGGGCGTAGTGCGCGTGGCGCGGGCGCAGCGTGGGCGCGCCCAGTGCGTTGGCGATCGCCGCGGCACGCGGACCGGACAGACGCAACAGGCCGACACCGCCCGCGCCGGGGGCACTGGCGATGGCGACGATGGTGTCGGTGCGGGTCACATCGTTCATGGCTCAGAGCTTCTCCAGCTGCGCGCGCGCCTGCGCGGCACCGCTGCCCTGCGGCTGCAGGGCGAGGTAGGTGGTGTAGGCCTGCTTCGCCTTGGCCTTGTCGCCGGCGTTGAAGTAGGCGTCGCCCAGGTTGAGGTGGGCCACCGCGCGTGATGGGTCGATCTTCAGGGTGTTTTCCAGCCAGCGCGCGGCTTCGGCGTAGCGCTGCTGGCGGTAGTAGACGAAACCGAGGTTGTTGGCCGCCTGGGCAAAGTCCGGGCGCAGCTTCAACGCTTCGGTGAACTGCGCGACGGCTTCGTCGTACTGCTTCTCGCGGTACAGCTGCAGGCCACGGTCGTTGGCCTGCTGCGCGCGCTGGCGGTCCGAGGCCGGGCCGGCGGTGGGCACCACCAGCTTGGCCTTCCCGCCCTGCAGGTCGGCCACGGTCACCGGCGCCTGCGCGCCCTTGGCATCCTGCGCGGCGTCGACCTTGTTGTTCAGTGCGATCGCATCCGGGGTCAGCTGGCGCGTGTCGGCATTGAGGTATTCCTGGCTGTCCGGCACCTGGAACACGAACTCGCCGCCCTGCGAACCGGGCAGGCTGCCGAAGGCCGGGGTCTGGTGCGAGACGGCCGACACCGCCGGCGCCACGTAGGCGGCCAGTTCGGTACCGGTGATCAGGCCGTCGCCATTGAGGTCGCCCTTGCCGGCCAGCGCCTGCAGCAGCACCCACGTGAACACCGAATGGCCGTTCGGGCCGGCATCGGCCACCTGCTGGTCGGCACCGCCGGCAGTCAGCATCTGCCGCGCGCTGCGGCGTGCGTTCTCGCGCAGGAATGACGACGACGACGGGCCACCGCGGGTCAGGCCCAGGCCGCTGTAGCAGGCATCCATCACGAACATCACGTGCTTGGCCTGCATGCTCTCGGCGATGTTCTGGATGTCGGTCATCGCGATGGCGTCGGTGGCGAATTCCTTCGGGTCTGAATCCACCGGGATGATGTAGCCGAGGTCGCGCCCGGAAGCGAGCTGGCGGGTGGCGCCGTGGCCGGCGAAGAACACGAACACGCGGTCGTTCCTGCCGGTGCGGTCGTCGGCCAGGCGGTCGTGGAAGGCGGCCAGGATGTTGTTGCGGGTGGCCTGCTCGTTCTTCAGCACGATCACCTGCGAGGACGGGAAACCGAACTGCCCGGTCAGGGTATCGGCCACCGCCTGCGCATCGTGGCTGGCGTATTCCAGCTTTGGCCACTTGGCGTAGTTGTCGATGCCCACCACGATCGCCCACGACTTCTCGTAGCCGGTGGTGACGGTGGCATCGCTGGTCGCGCCCTTGCGCGCACGGGCGACGGTGAACTCGCGGCCGTTCCAGCCGGCGAACTGGTAGCCGTCGGCGATCAGCCGATCGAGGATCTGCGGCAGCGCCTTCACTGCGCGGTCGTGGATGTCATGGAACAGGATGATGCCGCGCTGTTCCTTGTTCACCTGGCCGAGCACGCGCTGCACGATCGATTCCGGCACCGGGTCGGCCCAGTCCATCGAGTCGATGTTCCACATGATCGACTTCAGGCCGGCCTCGTTCAGCAGCTGCAGGCCTTCGGCGTTGCGCGCGCCATACGGGAAGCGGAACAGCGGCGCACGCTTGCTGTCGACATCCTTCAGCAGGGTGTCGGTATCCAGCACCTGCTGGCGCAGCGCATCGCCGGTGGTGCGCGACAGCTGGGCGTGGGTCAGGCTGTGGTTGCCCACTGCATAGCCCTCTTCCATCAGGTTGCGGCTGATCTTCGCCATCGGGCCGAGGCTGACCTTGCCATCGGCCTCGACCTTGCCCAGGTTGCGGCCCACTTCAAAGAACACGCCCGGCACGTCGTAGCGCTTGAGGATGGCCACCACTTCATCGGTGTAGGCCTTGTGCGGGCCGTCGTCGAAGGTCAGCACCACGGTCTTGGCCGGCAGGTCGCGGCCGAAGATCTCGCGGTCGCTGTCCTTCATCGACATCGGGTATGGCTCGATCACCCCGTAGTCGCGCAGGATCGCCTCGCGGCTGTAGTCCTTGTGCAGGTGGGCGATGTAGTCCTCCCACTTCTCGCGCTTCAGGTCGATGGCGCGGGTGCGCTCGAAGCGGCTGAAGATGCGGGTCAGTTCCTGGTTGTAGTTGCGCTCGATCTCGTCCAGCGCGTCCAGGTCTTCGCCGATGCGCTGGTGCAGCTTCACTGCCGGCAGCGAGGAATCCGCGCCGACACGTTCGTGCAGGTCGCGCAGCACTTCGCGGAACGCCAGGCGATCGGCATCGAACAGTTCCGGCGCCGATTCGATGTAGTCCAGCACGGTGCCCAGCGTGGCGAAGCGCTGCGGGCTGCCGCCACGCAGCAGGCTGTCGAACTGCGCGGCGATGGCGGTGCGCTGTTCCAGCCCGTCGTGGAACAGCTGCTGGCCGATGCGGGTGGAGGTACCGCGGTCGGTGGCGCTCTGCTGCTCTTCGTCGGCCAGCAGCACGATGATGCGGCGGTAGCCATCGAGCTGCTTCTGCAGCGCGGCCAGCAGCGGTGCGGCGGCCGGATCGACGGCGGCGGCGGCCTGTGCGCTGGGCTGGGTGACGGCGGCAGCAGCGGGCGCCTTGCCCTCCTTGTCGCCGCAGCCGGCAACGGCCAGGGTCAACAGCAGCGAGGGCAGGAACAGGCGGAACGACGACGCACGCGGCATGGCAGGCTCGATGGATGGGGACACGGTGTGCGGGGCGATTCTAACCCCGCATGCGAAAAGCCCGCCTTGCGGCGGGCTTTTGCGGGGATCAGCGTCGGATTATTTCTTCTTGACCGGGGCCGGTGCGGTGGTCGCCGGCAGCGGCTCACCGCCGTGGCGCTTGGTCATCCACCACTGCTGCAGCAGGCCCAGGCCGCCGTTGACCACCCAGTACAGGACCAGGCCGGACGGCATGAACGCCATCATGAAGCCAAAGACCAGCGGCATGAACTGCATCATCTTCTGCTGCATCGGGTCCATGCCCGGTGCCGGGGTCAGCTTCTGCGTGGCCCACATCACCGCCATGTTGATGACCGGCAGGATGAAGTACGGGTCGCGCGCGGTCAGATCTTGGATCCAGCCCAGCCACGGCGCCTGGCGCAGTTCGACCGACTCGACCAGCACCCAGTACAGGGCGAAGAAGATCGGCATCTGGATGAGGATCGGCAGGCAGCCGCCCATCGGATTGATCTTTTCCTTCTTGTACAGCTCCATCATCGCGGTCTGGAACTTCTGGCGGTCATCGCCATAGCGTTCCTTCAGCTGCGCGATGCGCGGCTGGAAGCGACGCATCTTCGCACCGCTCTTGTACTGCACGGCCGACAGCGGGTAGAGCACCAGCTTCAGCAGGACCACCAGGCCGACGATGGCCCAGCCCCAGTTGCCGACCAGCTTGTGCACCTGGTTCAGCACCCAGAACAGGCCCTGGCCGATCACCGCCATCATCGAGAAGCGGCTGTAGTCGACCACGCGGTCCAGGCCCGGCACGTCTTCCTTGGCAATCTGGTTGACCAGCTTCGGGCCGACCCACAGGCGGGCTTCGGTGCTGGTGGACTGGCCCGGGGCCACGGTGAAGGCCGGGCCACGCGCTTCGATCAGGTCACGACCGGCCACCTGCGACAGCACGTAGTGGGCGGTCTGGTCCTTCTGCGGGATCCAGGCGGTGAAGAAGTGGTGCTGCAGCATCGCCAGCCAGCCGCCGGTGATGTTCTGGTTCAGCGCGCCATCGTCCAGGTAATCCTTGAACGCACGACGCTGGTACTTCTTGTCGTTGTCGTACCAGGTGGCACCGTTGAAGCTGAACGAGTCCGGGTTGGTCATGTTCCGCGACAGGATGGTCGGGGTACGGTCCAGGGTGCGGTAGACGTAGCCGTTCCACGGGGCGGTGCCGGTGTTGCTGACCTCGTCCTTGAAGCGCACGGCGTACTCGTTGCGCGAGACGGTCAGGGTGCGCTTGATGGTCACGCCGTTGTCGGCGGTCCACACGAACGGGATCTGCAGTTCGTTCTGGCCGTCGGCCAGCACGAAGTCGCGGACGTCACCGACCAGCTTGAAGCCATCGGCGCCCGGCACCGGGGTGTTCTTGTCTTCGCTGGCCCAGCCGCTGATCGCGCTGTACGGATGCGCGGGGTCTTCGGTCAGCAGGCGCACCGGGGCGCTGCCTTCTTCCTTGGACTGCGGGAACTGCAGCAGCTCGGCGTCGAGCACGCGGCCGCCGTCCACCACCAGGCGCAGCACGTCGGTGGTGATGGTCACGCGCTGGGCGGCCGGGGTGGCGCTGGCCTGGGCCTGCTGCGCCGCGGCCTGGCCCGGGGCACCGGGGACCTGCGCGCTGGGGATGCTGCCCGGGGTCGCACCTGGAACGCTCTGTGCGGCGGCCTGGGCCGAGGTGGTGGTCGGGGCCGGGGTCGGCGCGGCCTTTTCACGGCCCCACTCCATCCACAGGAACACGGCCACCATCAGCCAGGCAAAAATAAGGAATACGCGGGTCTGGTTCATCAGCGGACAGGCTCGGCGGGGCCGGGACGCGATGCCGGCTCGATCAAAGAGGGAGGTGCGATGCCATCTGGCGGCGGCATTGTGCCGTCCACGCCCGGCGCGGGCAATGCACGCAGGCGCCGCAGCAGGCGCAGAAAGGCCTGGCGGATGTCGTCGTTGCTGGCAGAACGCGCAGCACTACGAGCCACGACGACGAAGTCGCCTGGCTGGATATCGGTTCGTGTCCGACGCAAGATGTCGCGCAGGACGCGCTTGATCCGGTTACGCCCGACGGCGTTCGGATCAACCTTGCGGGAAACCGCCAGACCCAGCCTGGCCGGCCGGTCAGCCGGCAGCCAGTGCAGGGTCATCAGCGGATCGGACACACGGCGGGCGCCGTTGAAGACCGTTGAATATTCGGCACGCGTGCGAACCCGCGCAGAGCGAGGGAATCGCTTGCGCGGGTCTGCAGTATTCACTGTCGAAGGGATTGCGTCTGCCGCGATGTGCGGCATGGCAATCAGGCGCTCAGGACTTTGCGGCCCTTGGCGCGGCGACGCGACAGGATCTTGCGGCCGTCAGCGGTCTTCATACGGGCACGGAAGCCGTGGTCGCGCTTACGCTTGAGGTTGCTGGGCTGGTAGGTGCGCTTGGTGGCCATGTGGGCCTCTCGTATGAATGGGACGGGAAAGAACCGGAAATTCTAGAGAGGTCTCCCCCCTTGCGTCAACCCCTTGTGACTACGCCAATTCACCGGGCTGTGCAATAGCTGTGGATCTTTTTGTGAATAAGTGGGGGACAAGCATTCCGAAGCCGAGCGCTCGGTGGTAGTCTGAGCCATCCATTTCCCCCTTTCAGGCCTGTGTTTGGGCGCGTTGTCGCGCCTGTGCACAGGTCACCGGACGATTATTGCCGATGGATGCCTGGTCCCGAAGTCTCGAACGCCTCGAAGCGGAGTTCCCGCCGGAAGACGTTCACACCTGGTTGAAGCCGCTGCAGGCCGATCTGCGCGCGGACAGCCTGGTGCTGTATGCCCCGAACGCCTTCATCGTCGACCAGGTGCGCGAGCTGTACCTGGCCCGGATCCGCGAGCTGCTGACGCACTTCGCGGGTTTCGGCGACGTTTTTCTTGAAATCGGCTCGCGGCCTCGGCCCTCGGAGGCGCAGAACGCGCCGGTTTCGAGCGCGGCGACGGCGGTGGCAGCCCAACCGCAGGTGCCGTTCGCCGGCAACCTGGACAACCACTACACCTTCGCCAACTTCGTCGAAGGCCGCAGCAACCAGCTGGGCCTGGCCGCTGCCTTCCAGGCGGCGCAGAAGCCGGGCGACCGCGCGCACAATCCGCTGCTGCTGTACGGAGGCACCGGCCTGGGCAAGACCCACCTGATGTTCGCCGCCGGCAACGCCATGCGCCAGGCCAATCCGGGTGCGAAGGTGCTGTACCTGCGTTCGGAACAGTTCTTCAGCGCGATGATCCGGGCCCTGCAGGAAAAGACCATGGATCAGTTCAAGCGCCAGTTCCAGCAGGTGGACGCGCTGCTGATCGATGACATCCAGTTCTTCGCTGGCAAGGACCGCACCCAGGAAGAGTTCTTCCACACCTTCAACGCGCTGTTCGACGGCAAGCAGCAGATCATCCTGACCTGCGACCGGTACCCGCGCGAAGTCGAGGGCCTGGAAGCGCGCCTGAAGTCGCGGCTTGCCTGGGGCCTGTCGGTCGCGATCGAACCGCCGGACTTCGAGACCCGCGCCGCGATCGTGCTGGCGAAGGCCCGCGAACGCGGTGCCGAGATTCCCGATGATGTTGCGTTCCTGATCGCCAAGAAGATGCGCTCCAACGTGCGCGACCTCGAAGGCGCGCTCAATACCCTGACCGCCCGCGCCAATTTCACCGGCCGCGCGATTACCACCGAATTCGCCCAGGAAACCCTGCGCGACCTGCTGCGCGCCCAGCAGCAGGCGATCAGCATTCCCAACATCCAGAAAACCGTTGCCGACTACTACGGCCTGCAGATCAAGGATCTGCTGTCCAAGCGCCGGACCCGTTCGCTGGCCCGCCCGCGCCAGGTCGCCATGGCCCTGACCAAGGAGCTGACCGAGCACAGCCTGCCCGAGATCGGCGATGCCTTTGCCGGTCGCGATCACACCACGGTGCTGCATGCCTGCCGCCAGATCCGGACCCTGATGGAAACCGACGGCAAGCTTCGCGAGGACTGGGACAAGCTGATCCGGAAGCTGAGCGAATGATGCACGGACGCTGATGAGGCGTCATCGCACAAAACGGTGCAGAATCCGGTAGCAAGCGCGGGATGAGTTGTGGATAAAAAAGACGTCGGAAAACGCGTCGAATTTATCCACAGCTTTCCCCACCCCCTGGGGGGCGGTAATGCAGAGGGTTTCGAGGCTAGAAACTCTTTTTATTACAAAGACTTAGCATTGTTTTCCAGCGATTCTGTCTCTACCAGCACCACCAAGCTTTTGATTTATTCCACATTTTTTAAAGCATAGGGGCACGGAACCACATGCGTTTCACACTGCAGCGCGAAGCCTTTCTCAAGCCGTTGGCACAGGTCGTCAACGTGGTCGAACGCCGCCAGACCCTTCCGGTTCTGGCCAATTTCCTGGTCCAGGTGCAGAACGGCCAGCTGTCGCTGACCGGTACCGACCTGGAAGTGGAGATGGTGTCGCGGATCGCGGTTGAAGATGCCCAGGACGGCGAAACCACCATCCCCGCCCGCAAGTTGTTCGAGATCATCCGCGCCCTGCCGGATGGCAGCCGGATCACCGTCTCGCAGACCGGTGACAAGATCACCGTTCAGGCCGGTCGCAGCCGCTTCACTCTGGCAACGCTGCCGTCCAACGACTTCCCGTCGGTGGACGAAGTGGAAGCCACCGAGCGCGTGGCCATCGGCGAAGCGACCCTGAAGGAGCTGATCGAGCGCACTGCGTTCGCGATGGCCCAGCAGGACGTGCGCTACTACCTCAACGGTCTGCTGTTCGACCTGCGCGGTGATGCCCTGCGTACTGTCGCCACTGACGGCCACCGCCTGGCCCTGTGTGAAACCGATCTGGCCAAGCCCAGCGGTTCCAAGCGCCAGATCATCGTGCCGCGCAAGGGCGTGACCGAACTGCAGCGCCTGCTGGAAAGCGGCGATCGCGAGATCGAGCTGGAAGTCGGCCGCAGCCACGTCCGCGTCAAGCGCGACGATGTCACCTTCACCTCGAAGTTGATCGACGGTCGTTTCCCGGATTACGAGGCCGTGATCCCGATCGGTGCGGACCGCGAAGTGAAGGTGGATCGTGAAGCCCTGCGTGCGTCGCTGCAGCGTGCCGCGATCCTGTCCAATGAGAAGTACCGCGGGATCCGCGTGGAAGTCTCGCCGGGCAACCTGAAGATCAGCGCGCACAACCCGGAGCAGGAAGAAGCCCAGGAAGAGATCGAGGCCGACACCACGGTCAGCGATCTGGCCATCGGCTTCAACGTGAACTACCTGCTGGATGCCCTGTCCGCCCTGCGCGACGAGGAAGTCATCATCCAGCTGCGCGATTCCAACTCCTCGGCACTGGTGCGTGAGTCCAGCAGCGAGAAGTCGCGCCATGTGGTGATGCCACTGCGTCTCTGACGTCTGCGTTGTTCCACGTGAAACAGAAGACGCCCGGGAGATCCGGGCGTTTTTTTTTTGTTCCACGTGGAGCATTGATGAGGATCCTGGGAAAGGGAGTTCCGCGTTGCCGTTTGGTCTCGGCTTCCTGGATCTCGATCGGTTCCTCGCTCGATGGATGCACGGCGATCGAGCGATCCCGGGAAGTTCTCAGCAGGCCGATTTGCCCTCTGCTGGCGCTACTGTCCACAGCCCGGATCTCTGGCCGTTCGGCCCTGCCCTAGCTTTTAAATCTGGGTATAAATCTAAAGCATGGTGGTGATGGTATAGCCAGATTTCGTGGAAAACAGGGTTATATGATTGATTTAAAAGGTGTTTCTGTACCTGAAACCCCCTGTATATGCGCCCTTGGGGCTGGGGGGGAAGCTGTGGATAGTTTTTCAGACGGCTGAAAAGGGCTTTTTTATCCACAGATTGCCCATACCTTGTGTATAAGTCATACAGACCCCCTGTGGATAGCGTGGAACGACTGGCCTGAATTCTTTGAAATCTGTGGAACGCTTCGCAACCCTGCCCTGCAGATTTCAAGCAGTTTGCGGCGACTTCGGCTGCTGCCCTGGCTGCGACGCGCGGATACGGTTCCGCGCTGGGGTGAAATTCGCTGGATTCTGAGGGCGAGCACCCTGCCGGTTGCTGCAGATTTCATGAAATCCAGGCCTTGCCAGCGTCCCTGTCGCAAGGATTCGCCGCATCGATTTCCACGTGGAACCGCCTGAACTGGCGGGACCGGCCAACTCCACCAGCAAGATGCTGCCCGCGACGGCGGTCTTGACCGATGCAGTAAGCTGATGGATTCCCTGCCCTGCTACCGCCCCGAGCGGATGGTCTCCTGCGTCCCATGCTGATCCGCCGCCTCGCCTTGAACCAACTGCGCCGCTTCAGTGCCGTGGAACTGTCACCCCAGCCGGGCTTGAACCTGCTGACCGGCGACAACGGTGCGGGCAAGACCAGCGTACTTGAGGCCCTGCACCTGATGGCCTATGGCCGCAGCTTCCGCGGCCGGGTCCGCGATGGGCTGGTCCGCCAGGGCCAGGAAGCGCTGGAAATCTTCGTGGAATGGGACGAACAGCGTTCGGATCACCCGCCGCACCGCCGTAAAGCGGGTCTTCGTCATAGTGGGCAGGACTGGAAGGGCCGCCTGGACGGCGAAGACGTTGCCCAGCTCGGCAATCTCTGCGCGGCGTTGGCTGTGGTGACCTTTGAACCGGGCAGCCACGCTTTGGTCAGCGGTGGTGGCGAACCCCGCCGTCGTTTCCTCGATTGGGGCCTGTTCCACGTGGAACCAGACTTCCTCTCGCTGTGGCGCCGGTACTCCCGGGCACTCAAACAACGCAATGCCCTGTTGAAGCAGGGCGGGCCCTCGCGGATGCTCGATACCTGGGACCACGAGCTGGCTGAAGCGGGTGAACCGCTGACCAGCCGCCGCCAGCACTACCTGGAACGGCTGCAGGAACGGGCGATTGCCCTGGCAACCGCGCTGGCACCGCAGTTGGGCATCCAAGGTCTGGATCTCAGCCCGGGCTGGCGCCGGCACGAGCTGCCGCTGGCCGATGCGCTGCTGCTGGCCCGTGATCGCGACCGCCAGGCCGGTTACACCTCCGTAGGTCCGCACCGGGCCGACTGGAGCGTGGATTTTCACAGCATTCCCGGCCGGGATGCACTCTCACGTGGCCAAGCCAAACTCACCGCCCTCGCCTGTCTGCTGGCCCAGGCCGAGGACTACGCCGAACAGCGCGGGCAATGGCCGGTCATTGCGCTGGACGATCTGGCATCCGAGCTGGACCGGACCCATCAGGCCCGTGTCCTCGAACGTCTGCTGGCCGGTCCGGCGCAGATCTTCGTAACGGCCACCGAGACCCCGGCGGCTTTGGTGGATCTCACCGACATCACCCGGTTCCACGTGGAACATGCGCAGATCGTGGCTGTGCCATAGTGGCTACATCAGGGCCTACGGGGCCCGGCTGGTATAATTCAGGTTGCACCCCTTCTTACACGGCGCATCGCACCTGTGCGGTGACCGACCTGCGGAGCCTACGGCAAGCGCAATGACCGACGAACAGAACACCCCGGCAAACAACGGCAACTACGACGCCAACAGCATCACCGCCCTGGAAGGGCTCGAGGCTGTCCGCAAGCGTCCTGGCATGTACATCGGCGACGTCCACGACGGCACCGGTCTGCACCACATGGTGTTCGAGGTCGTCGACAACTCGATCGACGAAGCCCTCGCCGGCCACGCCGACCACGTCGCGGTGACGATCCACGCTGACGGCTCGGTGTCGGTGTCCGACAACGGCCGCGGCATCCCGACCGGCAAGCACGAGCAGATGAGCGCCAAGCTCGGCCGCGAGGTTTCGGCGGCCGAAGTCGTGATGACCGTGCTGCACGCGGGCGGCAAGTTCGACGACAACAGCTACAAGGTTTCCGGCGGCCTGCACGGCGTGGGCGTCAGCGTGGTCAACGCGCTGTCGCAGAAGCTGCTGGTGGACGTGTTCCAGAACGGCTCCCACTACCAGCAGGAATTCAGCAACGGCGCCGCGGTCACCGCGCTGGCCAAGCTGGAAGACACCACCAAGCGCGGCACCACCGTGCGCTTCTGGCCGTCGACCGTGGCCTTCCACGACAACGTGGAATTCCACTACGACATCCTGGCCCGACGCCTGCGCGAACTGTCGTTCCTGAACTCCGGCGTCAAGATCGTGCTGGCCGACGAGCGCGGCGACGGCCGTCGCGATGACTTCCACTACGAAGGCGGCATCCGCAGCTTCGTGGAGCATCTGGCCCAGCTGAAGACCCCGCTGCATCCGAACGTCATCTCGGTCACCGGCGAACACAACAACATCGTGGTGGACGTGGCGCTGCAGTGGACCGACTCCTATCAGGAGACGATGTACTGCTTCACCAACAACATCCCGCAGAAGGATGGCGGCACCCACCTGGCCGGTTTCCGCGGCGCCCTGACCCGCGTGCTCAACAACTACATCGAGCAGAACGGCATCGCCAAGCAGGCCAAGATCAACCTGACCGGCGATGACATGCGCGAAGGAATGATCGCGGTGCTGTCGGTGAAGGTGCCGGACCCCAGCTTCTCCAGCCAGACCAAGGAAAAGCTGGTCAGCTCCGACGTGCGCCCGGCGGTGGAAAACGCCTTTGGTGCGCGCCTGGAAGAGTTCCTGCAGGAAAACCCGAACGAAGCCAAAGCCATCGCCGGCAAGATCGTCGATGCGGCGCGTGCCCGTGAAGCGGCGCGCAAGGCCCGCGACCTGACCCGCCGCAAGGGCGCGCTGGATATCGCCGGCCTGCCGGGCAAGCTGGCCGACTGCCAGGAAAAGGATCCGGCGCTGTCCGAACTGTTCATCGTCGAGGGTGACTCCGCAGGTGGCTCGGCCAAGCAGGGCCGCAACCGCAAGAACCAGGCGGTGCTGCCGCTGCGCGGCAAGATCCTCAACGTGGAACGTGCCCGCTTCGACCGCATGCTGGCCTCGGACCAGGTCGGTACGCTGATCACCGCGCTGGGCACCGGCATCGGCCGCGACGAGTACAACCCGGACAAGCTGCGGTACCACAAGATCATCATCATGACCGACGCCGACGTCGACGGCGCCCACATCCGCACCCTGCTGCTGACGTTCTTCTACCGTCAGATGCCGGAGCTGATCGAGCGCGGTTACGTCTACATCGGCCTGCCGCCGCTGTACAAGATCAAGCAGGGCAAGCAGGAGCTGTACCTGAAGGACGACCCGGCGCTGGACAGCTACCTGGCCAGCAACGCGGTTGAAAACGCCGTGCTGGTGCCGGCCGCGGGTGAGCCGGGCATCGAAGGTGCCGCGCTGGAAAAGCTGCTGCTGACCTTTGCCGGCGCGCGCGACGCGATCGAACGCAATGCGCACCGCTACGACCGGAGCTTGCTCGAGGCGCTGGTCGACTTCGTGCCGATGGACCTGGCCCACCTGCGCGGTGCCGCTGAAGGCCAGGGCCTGGATGCACTGGCCCAGCGCCTCAACCAGGGCCGCCTCGGCAGTGCGCGTTTCAGCCTGGAACTGCAGGAGCCGAACGACGAGCGTCCGGCCGCCGTGCTGGTGACCCGCCGCCACATGGGCGAGGAACACGTGCAGGTGCTGCCGCTGGCTGCCTTCGAAGGTGGCGAACTGCGTGCCATCTACCAGGCTGCCAGCCTGCTGCACGGCCTGGTGCGCGAAGGCGCCACCATCGGCCGCGGTGCCAAGTCGGTCGAAGTGGACAGCTTCGCCAAGGCACAGAACTGGCTGCTGGAAGAAGCAAAGCGCGGCCGCCAGATCCAGCGCTTCAAGGGCCTGGGTGAAATGAACCCGGAACAGCTGTGGGATACCACCGTGAATCCCGATACCCGTCGCCTGCTGCAGGTGCGCATCGAGGATGCTGTCGCGGCTGACCAGATCTTCAGCACCCTGATGGGCGATGTCGTCGAACCGCGTCGTGACTTCATCGAAGACAACGCGCTGAAGGTCGCCAACCTGGATATCTGACATGCTTCGACCGTGGCCGCTGCGCGGGGATGCGCGCCGGCCTTCGCCCTCTGATCGCAGGTAATCGATGTCCGCTTCCGTCCCGGTATCCGCCCCGCCGCCCGTTCCGCCAGCCTCGGCTGCGCCGCGCCGCGGTTCGCCCGTGGCAGGCTTCTTCGTCGATCTGGGCATCGGTGCCGCCACGCTGTTCATCCTCAGCCTGGTCGCTGGCCTGGCGTGGGGCCTGTATCGCGGTATCCAGGTCGGCTACGCGAGCGCGAAGAACAACGGCGCGGGCATCGACCCGTCCAGCGTGACCGAAGCGCTGGGCACGCCCGGTGCCCTGGCGCAGGTGCTGATGGCCCTGGTGTCGACCGGTGGCGCGGCGCTGCTGCTCTACTTCCTGCGGCGGCCGGCCAATGCGGCCGAACGGCAGGCCTCGACGCAGGCGCTGCGGCGCCCGTCCACCTGGGGCTGGACCCTGCTGGTGGCCACGCTGATCGTGATCGGCAGCAATGGCATCGCCTTTCTGGCCAAGCAGTTCGGCGTCGAACCGGTGCCGACCAACCTGGCGCTGATGCAGCACGCCATCGAGCGGTTCCCGCTGTTCCTGGTGCTGTTTGCGGTGGTGCTGGCGCCGGCCTACGAGGAGCTGCTGTTCCGCCGCGTGCTGTTCGGGCGCCTGTGGCAGGCTGGCCGGCCCTGGCTGGGCGTGCTGCTGAGCAGCCTGGCCTTTGCCTTGATCCATGAGATTCCGGGCACCAGCGCCAACGGCCCGGCCGAGATCGCCCAGCTGTGGCTGGTCTACGGCGGCATGGGCGCCGCGTTCTGCTGGCTCTATCGACGCACCGGGACGCTGTGGGCGGCGATCATCGCGCACGGCTTGAACAACGCCGTGGCCTTGGCCGCGCTGGTGTTCTTCGGGTCAATGTAAGGCCTTGGCCGGTTGACGAAAAATTAAGCGGGCCCAGTACACACTGCCTGCATGAACACGGGGGATTCCATGAAATCACTGCTGCTCGCCCTGCTCATCACCGTGCTGGTGGGTGCCTGCGCGACCACCACCTCACCAACCGGCCGCCGGCAGATGGTCGGTGGCGTATCGCAGGCCCAGCTCGACCAGATGGGCGCGCAGGCGTTCGCGGAAACCAAGCAGAAAGAAAAGATCAGCACTGACGGCCGCCAGAACGCTTACGTGCAGTGCGTGGTCAATGCGCTGGTCGCTCAGCTGCCTGCTCAGTACCGGGGCGTACGGTGGGAGACCGCGGTGTTTGTCGACAAGGAACCCAACGCCTTCGCCCTGCCCGGCGGCAAGGTCGGCGTGAACACCGGCATCTTCACCGTGGCCAAGAACCAGGATCAGCTGGCGGCGGTCATCGGCCATGAAATCGGCCACGTCATCGCCCGCCACCACGAAGAGCGCATCACCCGGCAGATGGGCGCGCAGACGGGCCTGGCCATCGCCGGCATGATCGCGGGGGCATACGGTGGCGAGGGCGCAGCCAGCACCGTCAACCAGCTGGGCGGCACGGCCGCGCAGACAATGATCGTTCTGCCCAACTCGCGCACCCAGGAAACCGAGGCCGATGACATCGGCCAGCGCCTGATGGCCGATGCCGGTTTCAACCCGGCGCAGGCGGTCGATCTGTGGCAGAACATGATGGCCGCCAGTGGCGGACGCAGCCCGCAATGGCTGTCCACGCACCCTGATCCGGCCAATCGCATCCGCGAACTGCAGCGCGCTGCACCGTCCCTCGCACCCGCTTATCAGCAGGCCCAGGCCGCTGGACGCAGGCCAAAGTGTGGCTGAGTGCGCATATTCATGCTGTATTGCAGCACATAAAACGATTTCTCACGCCATCTGTTTCTGATACGTTTGGCGGCTCAGATTTTTCTGACAGTCCGACTTTGCCGCTGACGGCGGTTCGATCGAGGTGAACGATGATTTTCCGCAACCACAAAGCTGTGCTTTCCGTCCTCATCGCGACCGCCCTGACCGGCGCCGTGGTCACCGATGCCTTCGCGCAGTCCTCGCGTTCGTCCGAGCGCGGCAACCGCGGTGGCAAGCAGCAGGCCAAGGCTGAAGTCCTGTACCCGAATGCCACCCGTGAGGAGCCGAAGGAAAAGGCGTCCGCGAAGATGGGCAAGCAGCTGCAGAAGCTGATTGACAGCTACAACGATCAGAAGTTCCCGGAGACCCTGCAGATTGCAGGCGAGATCCTGGGCAACAGCGCGTCGAACAACTACGACAAGTCGCTGGCCGCGCAGCTGGCTTCGCAGGCCGCCTACCAGAGCGACGACAGCGCCGGTGCCATCGGCTACCTGAAGCAGGCGCTGCAGCTGAACGGCCTGGACAACAACGGCCACTTCCAGTCGATGCTGATGCTGGGCCAGCTGCAGCTGCAGGAAGACCAGACCGCCGAAGGCCTGGCCACGCTGGACAAGTACTTCGCCGAGAGCAAGTCGAACAAGCCGGAAGAACTGATCGCCAAGGGCCAGGCCCTGTACCAGCTGGAGCGCTACCAGGAAGCCATCCCGGTGCTGCAGCAGGCCATCGCCGGTGCGACCGAGCCGAAGGACAACTGGAACCAGCTGCTGATGGCTGCCCTGTCCGAAGCCGGCCAGACCGGTGAAGCGGTCAAGACCGCTGAAGCGCTGGCGGCGAAGAACCCGAACGACAAGAAAGCGCAGCTGAACCTGGCCAACATGTACATGCAGGCCGATCAGATGCCGAAGGCCGCCGCGGTGATGGACAAGCTGCGCAGCAGCGGCCAGCTCACCGAAGAGCGCGAGTACAAGCAGCTGTACTCGATCTACGCCAACACCGAGAACAAGGAAAAGGACGTCATCGCGGTCATCAACGAAGGGTTGCAGAAGGGCATCCTGAAGCCGGACTACCAGGTTTACCTGGCGCTGGCCCAGTCCTACTACTACTCCGACCAGGTGCCGCAGGCGATCGAGGCGTGGCAGAAGGCTGCCCCGCTGTCCAAGGACGGTGAGACCTACCTGAACCTGGCACGCGTCCTGCATGCCGAAGGTCGCGTTCCCGAGGCCAAGAAGGCCGCCCAGGAAGCTCTGGCGAAGGGCGTGAAGAACCAGGCTGATGCCAAGAAAATCATCAACCTGAAGTAAGTAGGAATAACGCCTGAACGCCTGCACAGTTGATGCGCAGGCGCTCAGGATTGGTATAAGCTTGGAGGTTCCTGCGGTGTCATGCACCGCTGATCAGGGATTCCGCCCCCGGGATTCCGGCCCCACTATTGAGCTCTTGGCGCATGACGGAACAACTAGTCGTTCACCGGTACGAACAAACTGATGACAAGGGGCTGAGCTGGCCTCGCATCGTCGGCATCGCGTTTGTAATCGCCCTGCATCTGGCCGCCTTCATGATGCTCCTGATCCCCGCCGTGGCCCCCAAGGCCGTGGCTGAGAAGGAGCGCAACGTCATGGTGACCATCGTCGACGCGCCGCCGCCCCCGCCGCCGCCGCCGCCGCCGCCGCCGCCGCAGGACACCCCGCCGCCGCCGGTGAAGAACCTGTCGCCGCCGAAGCCCTCGCCCG
>NZ_QETL01000042.1:0-31535 GCF_003105135.1 Stenotrophomonas sp. SPM
CAACACGCAACAGGACAGAGCCGACCAACCCGCCGTTGCTGTTGCCGTTGATCTTGATGTTGATCTGAAAGCAGTCGCGGCCGCAGGCCGCGCGGAACCTCACAGATGCCGCAGTTCCTGCTTCAGCGTCGCCACGCAGCGCCGGCTCACTTCCAGCGGCTGCTTGCCATGCCGCAGCACCGCCTGCACCTGGCCGCCCACGCCACGCCGCAGCTCCACCAGTTCATGGCGGGCCACCAGGCAGTTGCGGTGGATGCGCACGAAGCGGCTGGCGAACTCCTCCTCCAGCGACTTCAGCGATTCCTCGATGAGGTCTTCGCCGCGCGCGTGGTGCACCACCACGTACTTTTCTTCGGCCTGCAGGTAGTGGATGTCGTCCAGCGGAATCAAGCGCAGGCTGCCGCGCAGGCGGGCGCACAGCATGCTGCGCGCCTGGCCGCCGCTGTGCTCGGGCTGGCCATCGCGGCCGGCCAGGAACGTACGCGCGCGCGCGATGGCCGCGGCCAGACGCTCGGCACGTACCGGCTTCATCAGGTAATCGATGGCGGCCGCCTCGAACGCGGACAGCGCGTGCGCGTCGTAGGCGGTGCAGAACACCACCGCCGGCCGCGGTTCGAAACTGGCCAGGTGGCGCGCGGCTTCCAGGCCATCCAGCCCGGGCATGGCGATATCCAGCAGCACCAGGTCCGGCTGCAGTTCTGCGCACGCGTGCAGGGCCTGCTCGCCGTTGCCGGCCTCGGCCACCACGTCGATGCCCTCCTGCGCCGCCAACAGGCTGCGCAGGCGCTCGCGGGCCAGCGGTTCGTCATCGGCGATGACTACCCTCACGCTCTTTCCCTCACTGGATCGGCACTGTCACTTGGCAGGCATAGTAGCCTTCGCTCCAGCCGGCCGTCATCCGCGCGGCACGACCGAAGCGCCACGCCAGCCGATGCCCGATGCTGTGCTGTGCGTGGCCCGCGCCCCGTGCCAGGGCCAGCCCCGGCGCCTGCGGATCCGGCGCCGGATTGCGAACTGTGATCTGCAGCTCATTGTCCTTGCAGGCCAGCAGCAGCTCGATGGTGCCGCCCTCGGGCAGGCGCGAAATGCCATGCAGCACCGCGTTTTCCACCAGCGGCTGCAGTACGAGGCGCGGCAGTGGCAGGTCCCATGGCAGGGGTTCCTCGCGCTGCCAGTGCACCTGCAGGCGTTCGCCCAGGCGCAGCGATTCAATCGACAGGTAACGCTCGGCCAGCTCGCACTCGGCCTGCAGGGTGGAATCGCCTTCGCCGGCACCCAGCGCGGCGCGGAACAGATCGGACAGGTCCAGCACCGCGCGTTCGGCCACGGCCGGGTCGCGGTGCAGCAGGCTGGCAATCAGGTTCATGCTGTTGAACAGGAAATGCGGGCGGATGCGCGCCTGCAATGCGTCGGCCTGGGCACGCGCGTTGGCCTGCACCTGCGCGGCCCAGCGGTCACTCACATAGAAGTAGCGCAGCGCCAGCGCGGTGATCAGCGCCGTGGTCGCGGCACTGCCGAGCGTGAAGCGCCAGAAGCTGATGCCGCGGGTGAAGTTGTCACCCAGCACCGCGTAGAGGGCGTGAACGACACCGGCGCACGCCACGGCGATCAGCGCCGACAAGGCGATGGCCAGCAGCGCGCCCAGCGCCTCGGGCAGGGTCGACAGTGCCCGCCGCAGCAGGCACAGGCAGGCGCTGACCGCCAGTGAAAGCCACAACGCGAAACCACTGGCGGAGGCCAGCTCGCCCAGCGTCCAGTGGCGGCTGCCATCCGGTGCCAGGGCCAGCACCACCACCACCAGTTCGGCCAGGCCCAGCATCGCCAGCACGCGCGGCAGGCGGCACAGTTCCGGCATCCACGGCGGGCTGGCGCTGGCTGCCATGGCTCAGGCCACGCCCAGCCGTTCCTGCAGCCAGTCGCCCAGTGCCTGGATCTCTTCGGCACAGACCTGGTGCGCCATCGGGTAACGCTGCCACTGCAGCGACAGGCCCAGCGTGCGCAGCACCTGCGCGCTGTGCTCGGCCACCGCCAGCGGAATCACCGGGTCGCCACTGCCGTGGGCCATGAACACCGGCACGTCCACAGCGCCGTCGACGCGGCGGGCCGCTTCGGCATCGGGCAGGTAGGTCGACAGTGCGATCAGGCCGGCCAGCGGCGCGGTGCGTTCCAGTGCGGCACTGAGGATGACCGCGCCGCCCTGCGAGAAACCGGCCAGGAAGATGTGGTCGGCGGCGACGCCGCGCTCGACCTCGCGCGCGATCAGCGCGTCCAGCTGGGCCACCGATTCACGCACCCCGGCCATGTCGGCACGCGAGCGGAAATCCATGCCGACGATGTCGTACCAGCCGCGCATCGGCACGCCGTTGTTGATCGTGATCGGCCGCACCGGTGCATGCGGGAACACGAAGCGCAGCGCCGGCCAGTGCGGGCGCACCAGCTCGGGCACGATCGGCGCGAAATCATGGCCATCGGCCCCCAGGCCATGCAGCCAGATCACCGACCACTGCGGCGAGGCGCCGGTTTCCTGTTCCACCGTTTGCAGCATGATGCGGCTCCTTCAAGTTCGAGCCGCATTATGCCGCCGCCATGGGCCGATCAGTACAGCGGCGGCTGCTCGGCGGCTTCGCGGCGCAGCTCGGCGGCACGCACAAGCACGGGCGGCGGCGTGTTTTCCTCGGGGATGTCCAGCAGGCCCCAGCGGTGCAGGAAGCCACCGGGCCCACGCGAGGAGGTCAGCGCGACCACCGGAATGGCCAGCACCATGCCGATCACTACCGGTGCCATCCACGCCGCCAACGAGGGCGATACCGCCCAGGCCAGCATGCCCATGAAGGCACCAAACAGACCCAGCCCACCATAGCTCCGGATCAGCGCCATCCAGGAAATGCCGCCGTCGTCGCGCTGCTGTGCGTCCCAGCCCGAATCGCGGCCGGACAGCACTTCGGCCACGCCGCGCGACTGCACGTACATCACCACAGGCGCCATCAGCGCCGCCAGCACGGTTTCCACCAGCATCGACACGAACGCGCGGAAGGCGCCACCGCAGCCACGGCGGTCCACCGGGTCCAGCAGCATGGCCAGGTAGCCCAGCACCTTGGGCAGCAGCAGCACGGCCATGGTCGCGCCGAACAGGCGCACCACCTGCTCCTCGTCCTGCGCACGCCAGTAGAGGCTGGGCGACAGGTGCAGCAGTGCGTTGAAATCGATGCCTTCCTGGAACAGCGGGATGGCGATGCCGATCAGCATCAACATGCCCCACATCGGCGCGGTGAAGTAATGGCCGATGCCGATCAGCATGTGCACGCGGCTGATCCAGTGCAGGCCGCGGCTGCCCACTACCTTGCCGTGCTGCAGGTTGCCCTGGCACCAGCGGCGATCGCGCACCAGCATGTCGGTCAGGGTCGGCGGGCCTTCCTCGTAGCTGCCGCCCAGGTAAGGCACCATGTGCGCGGCCCAGCCGCCCCGGCGCATCAGCGCGGCTTCGACGAAATCGTGGCTGAGCACATGGCCGCCGAACGGCTTGCGGCCGGGCAGTGCCGGCAGGCCGGCCTGGTCGGCGAAGGCGCGGGTACGGATGATCGCGTTGTGGCCCCAATAGTTGCTCTCGGCGCCGTGCCACCAGGCCACGCCGCGGGCGATGACCGGCCCGTACACGCGGCCACCGAACTGCTGCATGCGGGCAAACAGGGTGCGCCCGCCGATCACCGACGGCAGGGTCTGGATCAGGCCGACGTCGGCATTGTGTTCCATGCCGGCGACCAGGCGCACGATGCTGTCACCGGTCATCAGGCTGTCGGCGTCCAGGATCAGCATCTGCGGGTAGGCGCCGCCGAAACGGCGCACCCAGTCGGCGATGTTGCCGGCCTTGCGCGCACCGTTGTCGCTGCGGCGGCGGTAGAACAGGCGCACTCGGCCATCGGGCACGAGGTCGCGCAGCTCGTTGAAGACAAGCTCCTCGGCGCGGGCGATGTCTTCGCGGCGGGTGTCGCTGAGCACGAAGAAATCGAAGCGTTCCAGCTGCCCGGTGGCGGCCACCGATTCGTAGATCGCGCGCAGGCCGGCCAGCAGCCGTCGCGGGTCCTCGTTGTAGGTGGGCATCAGCAGCGCGGTGCGGCTGTGCACGATCGGCAACGGCTTGTCCGGGTCGATGCCCAGGCGGTAGCCGCGGTCGAACACGGCGGTGAGGAAACCGGCCACGGCACTGGCGAAGGACAGCGCGATCCAGGCGAACAGGCCGACGAACAGCACCAGCAGGCAGGCCTCGAGCACGCTGATGCCGTTGGTGGACAGCACCCGCCACATCATCCGCGTGGCCACGGCGGTCATCGCCGCAGTACCACCGAAGAGGTACAGGCGGCGCAGCTTGATCATGCGCGGCGAGGTGCGGTGACGAGGAACCTTGAGCTTGCCTTCGCGCAGGGTCTGCTCGGGCATCTGCAGGGGCGCTTCGGGCGGCAACAGCGCCCAGCCGGCATCCAGCTCGGGGTTGCCCGGGCCAGCGTGGGAGGTGGTTTGAGCTTCCATCGCGTCTACTCCGCCCAGGCAGCGTGGCTGGCCATCCTGGCCAGGCGGCGTGCACCAGGGTTCCCCGCGCGCATTCCCGGCGCCCGCACTTGTCCTGCCTGCGACGGCGTCACGCCGCGCAGTAGATGTCTGTCACTACCGGAACCCACACGATCTCCAACGCGGCGGAATCGAAAATGCGGCCCAGCATAAGAGGGAAAACGTAAGCCGGACGCGAAGGGTCAGCGCGCGCATTCTCCCCATTCAGCAAAGTGCAGGGGATGGCCGGCTCAGGCATGCCGCCCTCCCGCACGGGTGGCTGAAACTGGATCGTACAAAATGAGAATTAATCTCAAATACGGGATCCTGCGTTCCGTCAGTCGCCCGCGCAAAGGCGTGCCAACCAAGGTCGGCACCTGTCACCTCAAGATCGCCCGTCAGGTCAGGGGCTCAGGCGCTGCGGCATCGCGGTTCGCCGCCGCGCGCGCGCGGTCGATCGCCAGCGCCAGTTGCTGGCGGGCGAGCAGTTGTTGCGCCTGCACCACTTCGGGTGTCGGCAGAAGCACCGGTCCGGGTGCGTTTTCCGGTGTAACGGGTGTGGTCATGCAACCTCCGAGGACATCCCGCCAACGCGCCAGGCAAAGGCCCAGCGGCAGCGGACTGCGCACCCTATCCTAAAAACAAGGCGGATGGGTGACGGTGCCGGGCCGGGATGCAAGCGTCCAACTGGTTCACCGTCACATTTTTGACGGACCAAGCTGGTTGGCTGAATGCGCCCCTTTTATCATGAAAACGTTTTCTCACAGGGACGTCTCCCATTCATGAACGCAGTCGACCTTTCGCAGTACAGCCCCAAGTGGCAGTTCCGCTTCAACTTCTTCCAGCAGCACGGCGCGCCCAAGGAGCCGGGCTTCAAGCAGGCCTGGAAGGCGCTCTCCTTCGGTGACCGGCTGAAGATCAACATCAATTTCTTCGCCTTCTTCTTCAACTGGATCTATCTGCTGATCCTGGGCATGTGGCGCAAGGCGCTGGTCGTGGTGGGCATCTACATCGTGCTGATCGCGCTGGCCTTCGTGCTGCCGGACATCGTGGTCCGCGCCCTGTGGTTCGCCACCAGTTTCCTGGTCGCCTCCAGCGCCAATTACAGCTACTTCCAGGAAAAGGTGAAGGGCAGCACCAGCTGGAACCCCTTCGAAGGCATGTTCTAAGCCGCGGCCAACGCCGGGCCCTCGCCCGGCAGGCCGCACTGACGACGCCCGGCTCCGGCCGGGCGTCGTCGTTTGCGACATCAGGCCGCGCGCAGCTTCGCTGCCGCCGGGGCGTCGGCCTGCAGGCGGAAGCGCGATACCGCCACCGCCAGTTGCTCCGCCTGGTCTTCCATCGCCCGTGCGGCCGCCGTGGCTTCTTCCACCAGTGCCGCGTTCTGCTGGGTGGTCTCGTCCATCTGCACCACGGTCTGGTTGACCTGCTCGATGCCCGCCGACTGTTCGCGTGAGGCGGCCGAGATCTCGGCCATGATGTCGTTCACCCGGCCAACCTGGCCGACGATCTCCTGCATCGTGCGGCCGGCACCGTGCACCAGCTGCGCACCGGCGCCGACCTGGGCCACCGAGGCGTCGATCAGGCCCTTGATCTCCTTGGCCGCCCCCGCCGAGCGCTGTGCCAGCGCGCGCACTTCGCTGGCCACCACGGCGAAACCACGCCCCTGCTCGCCGGCACGCGCGGCTTCCACCGCAGCGTTCAGCGCCAGGATATTGGTCTGGAACGCGATGCCATCGATCACCGAGATGATCTCGGCGATGCGCTGCGAGGAGTTCTCGATCTGCTCCATGGTCTGCACCACCTGGCCGACCACCTGCCCGCCTTCGCTGGCCACACCGGCCGCCGATGCCGCCAGGCTGTTGGCCTGCTGCGCATGCTCGGCGTTCTGGCGCACGGTGGAGGTCAGTTCCTCCATCGATGCCGCCGTCTCTTCCAGGTTGGCCGCCTGCTGTTCGGTGCGGCGCGACAGGTCGCTGTTGCCCGAGGCGATCTCGCCGGCCGCCAGGCGGATGCTTGCCGCCGACTGCTGGATCTGACCGACGATCTGGGTCAGCTGCTGCACCGTGCTGTTGGCATCGTCGCGCATCACCGCGAACACGCCGTGGAAATCACCGTGCATGCGTGTGCTGAGGTCACCTGCGGCAATCGCGCGCAGTAGCGTGGAGAGCGCGGCGAGGTTGTGGTCGCTCACCTGCATCATGGTGTTGAGCGTTTCGACCATGCGGCGGAAGTCATGCTCGAAGCGCTCCGCATCGCCGCGCACCGCGAAGTCACCCGCTGCCGCCGCGGCGGCCAGCTGCTGGATCTGTTCGTTGATGGCCCCCAGGTTGGCCTTGGTGGTGGCCATGGCCGCGGTGAAGACGGCCTTCTCGCCCGGCAGGGCCTCCATGTCCACGCTGAGGTCGCCCACTGCGTAGCGCTGCATCACCTCCACCAGCCGCTGGGTGACCGCGTTGCTCGACGCCACCAGCTGGTTGCTGTCGGCCACCATGCGGCCGTACTCGCCCGGGAAGGCACTGGCATCCATGCGGTAGCTGATCTGGCCTTCGTCATGGCGCTGCGCCATGTCCGCCTGCGCCGCCATCACCGCCTGCAGCGTGCCGCGCATGCCCTGCATCGCCTCCAGCAGGCGACCCACTTCATCGTTGCCGCGCGGCGGCAGTGCGGTGTCCAGCTTGCCGGCCGCCACGTCGCTGGCGATGCGCACGGCCTGCGCCAGCGGACGGATGGCCAGGCCACGCAACAGCACGTAGACGCCGGCGCTGAGGGTGAGCGCGGCAATCACGCCGACCAGCAGCGTCAGCCACAGCAGCTGCCGGGCTTCGGCGACGATCACCGCGTGCGGCACGACCACGCCCAGCGCGAAGTGCTGCGGTGCATCGCCAACCTGCATCGGCACGTACAGGCGCACGTTGCCTTCGGCATCGGGCTCGAACGCCTCGAAGGTCCTACCCTCGGCGATCTGCGCCAGCATCTTCTGGGTGGCCGCATCGGTACGCGGCTTGCCGATCTCGGCAGCATTGGCCGCCGCCAGCACTACGCCCTTGGGCGAAAGCAGTTCGACCCGGCCGGCTCCCATCGGGGTCAGCGTGGCCAGGTGCTTCTGCAGTGCCGCCAGCGAGAAATCGACGGTGAACACACCGAGGAAGGTGCCGTTCTCCACGATCGGTGTGCTCAGCGTGCTCATCAGCACCTGCTGGCCGCCGATGGCATAGGAATAGGGCTCGCTGACCTTGGGCAGCTTGTCGCGGCTGGGCCCCATGTACCAGTCACCCGAGCCGTCGGGAAGATCGGTGTAGGCAGTCATCGGCGACTGCTGCGGCTTGCCGTCCTGCCAGGCCCAGTAACTCATGTAGCGGCCGGTGGCATCGTGCGCTTCGCTGTCCACGAAGTCCGCATCCTTGCCGTCGAAGGCATTGGCCTCCCACATGGTGCTCTTGCCCACCCACTCCGGGTGCGCCTGCAGCTGCTCGCCGATGACCGCGGCCAGCGCGGCACGGTCCGGGGCATCGCCGCGGGCACGCTGTGCCAGCACGGTTTCCACCATCGCATCGTTGCTGGCGAAGGCCGTGCCCAGATCGGCAGACACCTTGCGCGCTTCGGCGACGGCTTCACTGCCCATGGTCTGGCGCGAGGCGTTGACCAGGCTGGCACTGGCCTGGCGGTAGATGAGGAAGGCGGTGATGCCGAAGCAGAGCAGCGCGATCGAAGCAGTGCCCAGCATCAGCTTGTGGGCGATGCTGCCCGGGCGACGGGCAGCGGCAGAGCGGGAAGAAGGCATGGACAGGTCCGCAGGCAGTTCAGGACAACCGGCACCACGACGGCACCGCGCAGGTGCGCGATCCCTCGCGCGGCCGCCTGCCAGCTGCGGATCGAAACCCACGGTGGCGAGGCACGCATCGGGTTAGCGGCAGCAGGTGGGCCGGATTGAGGAAAACCACCTGCTCGAACCTGAACGCGCTCAGCCATGGCGTCGGACGAAGAGCAGTCAAGCATGGCTCGACTCTACAGAGGCGGCGCAGTCGAGCATGGCTCGACTCTACAAAAGCGGCAGCATGCGCGGCAGTACCTCGATGCTGCCCACGGCGTACTGCTGCAGCACGCCTTCCGGGCCGAAGCGCGGTTGCCAGCCCAGCGCCTGGCGCAGCCGGCTGCTGTCGTACACGCGGTCGATGCTGAGCGGCAGCGGCCAGCCGCGGCAGTCGAACTCGACCAGCAGCTGCGGTACCCGGCGGGCCAGCACCTGCCGCGGGTTGGCGGCCAGCTCCAGGCAGTCGCTGCGCTGGAATGGACTGGCCGCGCAGGCGATGTAGCGCTGGAACGGCCCGCCCTCATCCACCAGCAGCACCGCGTGGGCACTGGCCACGTCGCGCGCATCGATGCCACGGTGCAGGCGGAACATGGCCATGCGCTCGGGCGACTCGGGGAAGCAGCGCGCCATGCGCAGCACGCGCACCTCGAAGCCTTGCCCCGCCGCCTGCTCGGCCAATGCTTCGGCCTGCAGCTTGGTGCGATGGTAGATGGTGCGTGGCAGCGGTTCGGTCGTTTCGTCGATCCAGCGGCAGCCACCGGCCACCACCGCGTGGCCATACAGCGCCGTGGTGCTTGTCAGCACGAAGCGGCGCGCACCGGCCTGACGGGCCAGCTGCAGCAGCTGCGCGGTCGCGTCCACGTTGATCTGCTCGAACACCGCATCAGGCACCAGGCCGACGTGCGGCGCGTGCAGGGCCGCAGTGTGGATCACCGCATCCACACCCCGCACGGCACGCTCCAGCGCATGGCGGTCGGTGACATCGGCAATGATGCGGGTGGTGTTGAAGGGCATGCGGTCCAACCCCACCACGTCGTGCTCTGCGGCCAGCGCACCGAAGATCGCGCGCCCGATCCGCCCGGAACTTCCGGTCAACAGGATCTTCATTGAATCCATTCGCTCGACAGCGCCCGGGAGCTACCGGGATCCCTCGATTCTAGGCTCGTGCACGGGCGCGGGAAAAGCCTGTTCACCTGCGTGACGCGATAGCGAAGCGTCAAGCGCGTGCATGGCCAGCGTGAAAGCGGCGCCGCGAACATGCACCTGCCATTACCGTGGGCTGTGCAGCATGGGACCGGTCGTCGAAGCTGGCGGCGTCCCTTCCGCACAGGAGACACAGCATGGCCAACGCACCCCACGGCACACAGAATCGCGGCTTCGCCTCGATGGATGAAGAAAAGCAGCGCGCCATCGCCGCCAAGGGCGGCCGCGCGGCCCACGCATCGGGCAACGCGCATGAATTCAATTCTGCCGAAGCACGCGTCGCCGGCCGCAAGGGCGGCGAAGCGATCAGCCGCAACCGCCAGCACATGGCGGCGATCGGCCGCGAGGGCGGGCATGCGCGGCATGCCAATGCGCAGCGCCAGCAGCAGCAACAGATGCAGGACGAACCGCAGGCACCTGCCGCACCGGCGTCGCCCTACCCGCAACAGGGCTGACCCCTCGTCTGGGCCAATCCATCCGGGCCAATAACGACAAGGCCCCGCCAATGGCGGGGCCTTGCACTGCAGCGATCACTCAGCCGAAGCTGGCATCAGGCCGCCTTCATAGCATGCTTGCGGTCGCGCATCACGCGGTGGCAGTCCTGCACTTCCGGCAGCCACGCGGTCACTTCCTGGCGCACGGCCGGCGGCAGCTCGTTGTCGTTGAGCACGTCCTTGAACGCGGCCAGCAGGCGGTCTTCGGATTCTTCCAGCTCGGCCACGTAGCCGTAGTTGGTATCGCCGAAGGCGGCGCGCACCTTGCCGTAGAACTGCTGCATAGAGCCGACCATGGTGCCGTGCTCAGCCGGCTTGCCGCCGGTGGCCACGACGGCGCTGCTCAGCGAAGACACGATGCGCGCCTTGACGCCGGCGATGCGCACGAACAGCGCGGACAGCTCGGTGTCCTTCACCTTGGTGGCGGCTTCTTCGTAGAACGACTTGCCGTCGCGGGCGATCTCGATCAGGTCGTTGAGGCGATGTTCGATGGTGGACTGGGTGCTCATGGTGGTTCTCCTTGATCGGGTCTGCGGGATGAGGGCAGCGGTGTGTCCGTTGGGTGTGTCCGTTGCCTGCGGGACCAGAATGGAGAAGTGCATGTGCGGCGCGGGTGAGCACTGTTTTATGCAGGAATCACTGTCTCGAACGGCAACTGACTGTTCACGCCCTCTTGCATGTGATTCACGCGGAGAGAACGGTTCCGCACGTGCTCATCAGTCCGGCAGTGCGCCATGCGCTGATGCGAATTTCGACAGCGAAGATGACTCGACGGGCAGATCGTTTGCCAGGCACCATTCCGCAATATCGCCCCCCCACTGTCGCCCGGACAACGCCGACGCCACCCACTCTGGCGAGCCACACGTGGCGCTCAATATCCTTATCCCACTCGGCAAACGTATCGTGCCAGTCACGCTCAGCCAGGAGCGCCTTGAAGTCGGCGTACTCTTCCTCCCGGAACCATGCAAACGCAAGATACGGTGCGTCATCCTCGCGGGGAGGAGGAAGTGGCACGAGGGCAGGACGACGGTGTTTCATGGTTCCATGACCTCAGTGGAGCGTTTCTGCAGCATCCGATAGCAGCACCGGTTCCGGTCAAGCGTCAGACAATGGAAGGGAGCTGTCGATTCCCGCCCCCGTCATTCGTCGGAACAGGAAAGGCAGGCCCGTCGCCTGCAGGAGCACCACCATGCACCCGATCCTCACCGCCTTCGCCACCTCCCCTGACCGCGGCCAAGGCCTGGCCCGTGATATGCGCGTGCGCTGGGCGCTGGAAGAACTGGGCATCGCCTACGAGGTGCAGCTGCTGACGTTCGCCGAGATGAAGGAGCCCGCGCATCGTGCGCGGCACCCGTTCGGGCAGATTCCCACCTGGCAGGACGGCGACCTGCAGCTGTTTGAATCCGGCGCGATCATCCTGCACCTGGCCGAGCAGCATCCGGGCCTGCTGCCTGCGGATGCGGACGGCCGCATGCGCGCGATCGTGTGGATGTTCGCCGCGCTGAACACCGTGGAGCCGCCGATTGTCGAGCGTTCGATGGCCTGGGTGCTGGAACGCGAGCAGCCCTGGTACGCGCAGCGGCTGGTGATGCTGGACGAGCGCGTGCGGCGGCGGCTGCAGGAACTGTCGACGCGGCTGGGCGACGGCCCGTGGCTGGACGGCGCGTTCAGTGCCGGCGACCTGCTGATGGTGTCGGTGCTGCTGCGCTTGAAGAGCAGCGGCATCGTCGATGAGTTCCCCGGGTTGGCTGACTACGTGGCGCGCGCGACAGCGCGGCCGGCCTACCAGCGCGCGTTTGCCGCGCAGCTGGCGGTGTTCCAGAACGCCTGATTCACTGCCGATCCGCCGGCCTCAGCGCAGCGGATCGGCTGCCACGCCCTCATGGGTGATCTTCACCGGCAGGATGTGGCCCTGCGCATCGAACTCCATGCGCTCGATGGCGGTCTCGCGGTGGTCGCGGGCGGTGTCACCGTGCGGGCGACGGTGGTAGACGATGTACCAGCGGTCGGTACCCGGCACCTGGATGACCGAGTTGTGGCCGGCACTGGTGGCGATGGTCTCATCCTGCTGCAGCACCGTGCCGACGCGCTTGAACGGGCCGGTGGGTGCATCGGCAATGGCATAGGCCACCGTGTAATCCGGGCCACCCCAGCCGCCTTCGGACCACATGAAGTAATAGTGCCCACCGCGCTTGAACATCAGAGGGCCCTCCACATACTCCGGCGCCGGCGTGATTTCCTTGAACAGCGAACCATCGGCCAGCGGCAGCACGCCGGTGAAATCATCCTTCAGGCGCACGATGTTTGCGTGCTTCCAGCCGCCGTAGATCATGTACCAGGCGCCATCGTCGTCCTTGAACACGAACTGGTCGATGGGCTGCGCGCCATTGTGGAAAGCGCCGACCAGCGGCTTGCCGAGCAGATCCTTGTACGGCCCTTGCGGACGGTCGGCCACGGCCACGCCGATGCCACCCAGCTCGCTATCGGTCTTGATGTCGTTGGCGGCGAAGAAGAAGTAGTACTTGCCCTTGTTTTCCACCACGGACGGCGCCCACATCGCGCGCTTGGCCCAGGGCACATTCCTGGCGTTCAGGACGTCGGCATGCTTGGTCCAATGCACCAGATCCGGCGACGAGAACGCGTCGAAAGTGATCTGCGCATCGTAATCCGCTGAAGTCGTCGGGAATATCCAGTAGCGGTTGGCGAATACCGCGGCTTCCGGGTCGGCATACCAACCCTTCAGGATCGGATTACCCGAGGTGGCCGGCGGCGCGGCCTGCGCGCCCGTTGCCAGTGCCGCTGTCATGCAGGCGACCATCATCCACTTGCCCAACGCCATGCCGTGCGCTCCCGTGCTGGATAGATGGGAGCATATTAGATCGATTCAGATGCGGAATGCGAAGGCGGCCCCACCCGATGCGCGGGAGTGGGACGCAGGCCTCAGGCTTTCTTGATGACGGTGCGCTTGCCGATGCTGCTGGTCTTGCCCGCGGTCGGCTTGGCCAGGCCCGGAATCAGGAAATCGGTGACCTTGTGGCCCATGGACACCTTGTGTGCCAGCCAACGCGGCATGCGGCCACGGCCGGTCCAGGTCAGGCGCTTGTATTCCGGATCACGGTATTTGGCGGCGACCTTGCTGGTTTTACGGCGGGCTGGTTTTCGCGCGGGTGCGGCGGTTTCTGCGGCTTCATCGCCGAAGAGTTCTTCGATGGTGTAACCGGCTTCGGCGGCAGCGGCCTTCAGCAGGCGGCGCACGGCGGCGGCCGGGCGGCGGGTGGTGATGAGGGCCTTGCGCTGCTCGGCCGCAGCCACCAGTGCGCCCAGCTCCCGAAGGCTGAGCGATTCGATATCGATAGTCATGCGGGGAAAGGTCTACTGCGGCGGGCCGGGTGTCAAGTTTTCTTTCCTCGTGCAGAGCGCTTCCAGCGAAGCTCCTTCATCTACGCTCATTCCGGCGCTGGCTTCAGTTGCTGACCCGCACAGGATCGCCGGGTTCAAACCTTCTCTTTTGAATAGTTCCATTCTCGGCGGCTCGACGCGATGGCACAATCGAATCTGTCCTATTTCGGCTTCAAGGCAGCGGTACTGCCGCGAAGAAGTAGCTGTTTTTAGGAACGTCTCATTTCAGTGCGTTAACACAGGCCAAGGCTGATGATCTCCGGAACGCTTACTCAAGAGCAGCATCTCCACGCGCTTCGGCTGCACCGGCGGAAGGCGGTAAAGGTGCTCGTATCGGTCCTGCTGGGATGTGCGGTGATCGGCGTTGTCGCGCTCGTCGTAGGCCATCAATTCCCCGGCCTTATCCTCGTTTGCGGCGGCGTTGGCGGCGCGATTGGTGCGCTCGCCCAGTCCAAGTTGGCGCTACCCCGCCAAGTGGCCAAGATCCATCGCCAGCAGGCGAGTCTGCACGCTCGCTACACCTACAGCTGGGACGACGAATGGCTCAGCGTTGCATCCGAGCATGTGCAGGCCAAACGGCAGTGGTCTGACTACACGAAGCTGCGGGAAAATGAGGAAGTGCTGCTTCTCTATCATTCGGACGTGATTTTCGAAGTTTTTCCGAAGGCATGGTTCAACAGCCAGACGCAGATCGACGAGTTCCGAAGATTGGGGTCGAGCGTGGCGGGCTAAGCACGGAAAGGATTCACAGGGCGCGAGCGCTGGCGGAAGGGAGAGAGCTCGCCGTCATCGTAACGCGAAAATTTCTCCATAATCATGTAGGCGAACCATAGCAGGAAGACCATGGCCGACACTGTACGAGTCAATCTGTGCTACCGCCCCTTGCGCATTGGCTGGGCAATTCGATCGAATGACATGGATGGGTTTCGAAGGGCCGTGCGTTATTCCCATATCCTTTGGGGCGGTCGCTTCAATCCGATCTTGATCGTCGACAGGCAGGAAGAAGCTCGACAACAGGTCGAACTGTTTCGTCTGGATGTCGTTTGGCCAATGGATGACAGCCAAGAAGTCCGAGAGTTCGTCGAGCGCTTCCCTCATCTTAAGCCGTCGTTTCATGGCGACTCCATCTTCGTTAAACAGTCGCCGTGGCGAAGCTTCTCGTGGGTGCTCGATATCTTCAACGCCGCCTCGCATTGGCATACCAAGCCAGAATGGGCCAGATTCAAGGAGGTAGGTCTGTGCAGATACGAGTGGCATGACGACGATCCGCTAGCGGACGTCTTTCTGATGCAGCTTGGTAGATACCCGGATGCAGACGAAGTCGGCGCCGACTACGCGGCGATGGTCACGGAACTGCTGAGTCCGAGCACAGTCACATTGCAGCAGGACGAGCCGATACCAGGCGAGGTCACCCAGCGCCTGAGCCTGTCATCGGTGAGCAGGTTTTCTATCGAGCGTCACCACACCGTGCGTCCCGGCTGGGAGACGCCCGGCTTCTTCCTTGGCAGTGCCGGAAATCTTGAGGACCTCATTTGCTTTTGGAACGTCCGCGCCTGCGACATTCCAGTATGGTTTCTCGACACCGCTCACTTGGCTAGGTATGCAGACTTGATACCCCAAGTGGACACCATCATCCAAGAGATGGCGCAGCATAGTATGGGTGCCACGGCGAGCTTGGGCGTTTGGTCACGCAGCGATGTAGCGCAGGTTGACCGACTGTTCGAGAACAAGCGGCTGACCGTGTACAACATTAATGATGAATTCTGGTGCGGAGGCGCGATTGTGCCACCGGTCATGCGCCTTGGCGAAGCCTCTGCCCTGGGTGTCATCGGAAGCAAGCGCGGCGTGCCACGGGTGAACTTCGCACTGAACGATAAGCCGTGCAGCGGGCATCCTCATTACAGGCAACAACATCTCGTTGCCTCGGTATCGTTGATCGGCGCTCTCTTCGGCGATGAACACCACACGTTCGATGTTCCGTACCTTCCGGATTTGAATAACTTCTATGCTCAAACCATGCATTTAGAGCATGACAAACTTCGTGCTGAGCCGGAGCAAGTCGGACTAATCATCGACGCTGCCGACCATGACGCGTTTCTCAACGCGATGCCCGTCGCCCAACTGTTCGAACGCCTATTCGCGTTGGCGGGTTACAACAGCACGCTGAGCAACAGCGGGCGTATTGCCCGACAACTACTAACGCAACTGGGAGGTCTGCAGGGCGCGCGTGTGTTCAAGATTCCGGGAGCTAGGGAGTTATTGAGATCCTTCGGCCCCCGGGCAACGTTCTCCAAAAACGTTGCAATTGATACAATTTCGGGAAAGACAAACAAAGAACTGAGGGGAACATTCGCTGCCCACGTGGACCTTTTCCTCCGGCCACGCCCGATCGGCCAGAAGCTGACACCTCCCCAAGTATTTGAGGCCATGGTGGATGCGGGATTGTTCCGCATCGGTGTCGACTTGGATTGCCCTCAGTGCGGTATGAGGAGCTGGGTCGCGCTCGACGTACTTCAGCAGAACATCAGCTGTGAACTGTGCGGACACGGCTATGACGCGACCGGCCAGATCTTGAACAGCGAGTGGCGTTTCCGGCGGTCAGGAGTGCTGGGTGCTGAGCGCAACGCACAAGGCGCAATCCCTGTAGCGCTAACGCTGCAGCAGTTGGATGCAAACTTGGGCAGCACCTTCCACCCTTGCTTCTACTCTCCCTCGCTCGACCTAAAGTCCCAAGTTGATCTGCAGCATCCGGGCTGCGAGGTCGACTTCGTGTGGGTGGAGATGAGTAAGTACCCAAAGCGCACCTCCATCATCCTCGGCGAATGCAAAGATCGCGGTCGCATCGAGCCTGACGAGTTCCGGCGCGACGTCGAGAACCTTAGAAGCATCGCGGATGCTTTCCCGTCGAATCGACTCCAGACCTACGTGGCGTACATCAAGCTCTCGCCGTTTACGGAAGAGGAGATCGCGATCGCAAGCACCTTGAACGACGAGCATAGACGCCGGGTCATTCTGCTCTCGCCCGATGATCTAGAGCCTTACCGCATGTTCGAACGTGCTGCCCCAACCGACCACGGCATCGGCTTTCGGGCAGATTCATGCGAAGGACTGGCACTGTTCACCCACCAGCTCTACTTCCGCAATGATGCTTAGTGCTACTTCGCCCCCCCCAAACGCCCGGGGGACTTAGTGACGGCATCCTTCTTTGTGGTGGGCCCACCAGGATTCGAACCTGGAACCAAGGGATTATGAGTCCCCTGCTCTAACCGTTGAGCTATAGGCCCTGCGCAGCGCCACAGTGTAGTGGAGCGCGCCCCTGCCCGGCTACTCAGGCATCACTGCCAGTGCCTTGGCCACCTGCTCCAGCCGCACCTCAGCAATCTCCGCAAAGTGCTGCATCTGCCGCAGGTGCGCCTGGAACAGAGCCACCGTCCGCCGGGCCGATTCAAGCCCTGGCTGATTGCCACCATCAAAGCCTTCAACCAGCGCCGAGCCAGAGAGCGTCAGCAAGGCATACGTCGTGCGCCGGGCGAACCCCAGCCGGTCCTCGCGCTCGTCCTGCTGTACGTCCTCCCAGTCCAGCAGCGGCGGGAAGTCGATCTGCAGGGAATCAAGTGTGTCGTGCTCCACATCGTTCATGGCGTAGCTCCAGATACATGACGAACCAAGGCAGCAGGCCGCACGCGATGTGCGTGACCTGCTGCGCGTCTGCATCGGTGCCGGTGATGTCCGGCCCCCCTACGTGATGTGTTGAGCATCTGCCCGGCCAGACTGCGGTCGCTGCAAGGCAAATTCAAACGGCAATTGCGACAGCCAAAGGATCCGCCGGGCATGGCCCGGCGCTACCGGGTGGAATCACCCAAACCGCGCCCCCATCGCCCTCACCCGCTCGGCATTCAACGCCGCCAATTCCCGCAGTCCAACTGACCCCACCCGCGCATCCCCCGCAACGCGCTCCCAGAACTCACTCGCCAGCGGCGCCGCCCAGCGCAGATGCTCCAGCTCGCCGCTCTCACGCGGCGCAACCGCCTCCAACGCCACATCCGCCCGCAACACCCCCAACCGCGACGGCGCCAACGACATCGGCAGCATGTCGTAGGCCGGCGCCAACGGCAGCGCGCCGCGATCAACGAAGTGGAAGCCGATGTTGCCTTGGTGCATGTCGCTGTTGCCGATCAACCGGCCAAACGCATGCAGCCTGGCCATTGCCTGCACGGTATCGGCAGACAGCCAGCCCAGCGCCTGCAGCTGCGCACCCGCGCGCGGCCATTCTGCAGTCGCCTCACCCGTAAACGCGGCCGAAAGCGACAGCAGCGAAACGAAGCCCCGGCGCCCCAGCACATCGGCGCTGCGGTCGAAGCGCGTCACTTCCAGGAAGGTATGCGTGGGTGTCTGCAGCAGTTCGCTGCTGGCGGCGTCCACGCCAGCGGCGCGCAGGGTTTCCAGCGCCAGGTGTTCGCAGACCAGCAGATCGGCCCAGCGCTGCGCGGCCTCACCACCATCGGGCTGGGCGAACTTCACGATCACCGCGCGGCGACCGCCGTCGCCTTCCACGGTGGCGGTGAACTTGGGCTGCTCGCCGCCGGGCGAAGAACCCACGTCTTCGCCCGCCAGCGCGGCACGCGCACGTTGCGGGTACTGCTGCGGCCGGTCACGTGCATCCACGCGGTCAGGTGGGGCATCCAGCGCGGCCAGCGCCGCCTGTACGGCCTCACCGCCCAGCAGCAGATCGCCGGTCTCGGTCCCGCCGCCATGCACCAGCGCCACCAGCACGTCGTCGCGCTGCCAGCGAGTCAGGTCCGAGGGCAGGCCGAGGCCGCGCGCACGGCCATACGCGAAGCTGCGGCCAAGGAAGCCCTGCGGGCGCAGGTCGTCGAGGTACCACGGCAGGTCCGGAAAGAAAGCGGCGATGTCGCCATCGGGGGCGCGCAGCAGGTTGGGCCGCGCACGGCTGGCATCCACGTGGAAGGTGTCGCCACTGAGCGCGATCAGTCGGCCCAGCTCTTCCAGCGTGGCGTCTTCGCGCAGGCGGTACAGCGGCCATTCGCTGCCCACGCGCGAGGGCTGGCGCAGGGCATAGGCGGTGGCGCGGGTCTGTCCCAGCCGTACGACCTGATCGCCACTGGCCGCGACCAGGCGGCTGAGGGTCATGCGGTTCACGCCCAGACGCTCGGCCAGCGCCGCTGCGGGCTGTGGCTGGCCGGGGGGAAGCTGGGCGATCAGATCCTGGGGCTGCAGGAGCGCGCGGCGGGCCATGGCAGGGCCTACGGGACGAATAGTGTTACGTATTTATCACAAAATCACGCTGCCCGCAAGCTGGCGACTGCTCCAAAGATGCTGTTTTGCAAAGGTTTTCAAGAAGACAGCAGCGACTCAGAGCAAAAATAGTGTTACGTAAAAATTACGAACACATCAGGCATCCGCCGGGCATGGCCCGGCGCTACCAAAGAAAAACTCCGCCGAAGCGGGGTTTCTCTCAACACATTAGCCGCAACCAGATATCAGTCGATATCCAGGAAGCTGCGCAGCTGCTCGGAGCGGCTCGGGTGACGCAGCTTGCGCAGGGCCTTCGCTTCGATCTGGCGGATGCGCTCGCGGGTCACGTCGAACTGCTTGCCGACCTCTTCCAGCGTGTGGTCGGTATTCATGTCGATGCCGAAGCGCATGCGCAGCACCTTGGCTTCCCTCGGGGTGAGGCCGGCCAGCACGTCGCGCACGGTTTCAGACAAGTTGATGTTGGTGGTGTTCTCGATCGGGGACTCCACGTTGGTGTCCTCGATGAAGTCGCCCAGATGGGAATCCTCGTCGTCGCCGATCGGGGTTTCCATCGAGATCGGCTCCTTGGCTATCTTCATCACCTTGCGGATCTTGTCTTCCGGCATGTCCATTTCCTTGGCCAGCTCCTCCGGCGTAGCCTCGCGGCCGTACTGCTGGAGCATCTGGCGGGAAATGCGGTTCAACTTGTTGATCGTCTCGATCATGTGCACCGGGATACGGATGGTGCGTGCCTGGTCGGCAATCGAGCGGGTGATCGCCTGGCGGATCCACCAGGTGGCGTAGGTCGAGAACTTGTAACCGCGGCGGTATTCGAACTTGTCCACGGCCTTCATCAGGCCGATGTTGCCTTCCTGGATCAGGTCGAGGAACTGCAGGCCGCGGTTGGTGTACTTCTTGGCGATGGAGATGACCAGGCGCAGGTTGGCCTCGACCATTTCCTTCTTGGCCTTGCGGGCCTTGGCTTCGCCGTAGGCCATGGCGCGGCTGATTTCCTTCAGCTCGTCCAGGTCCAGCAGGGTCAGCTTTTCGATGTCGATGGTGGCCTGCTGCTCGGACACGATCTGGTCCTTCACCTCACGCAGCGCCGAGGACCACTTCTGCTTGCGCTTCAGTGCGTCTTCCACCCATTCCAGGTTGGTCTGGTTGCCTTCCCAGGAACGGATGAAGTCCTTGCGCGGCATGCGGGCGGTGACGGTGGCCAGGTTCAGCACGCGGCGCTCATGGGACTTGATGTCGGCCATGGTGTCGCGCAGCTGCTTGGTCAGCACGTCGGTCAGCGGCAGCGGCAGCTTCAGGGTGACGAACACCGCCGACATCTCCTCGCGGAGCTTGGGCAGGTTCTTCTTGTCGCCCTTGGCGGCGGCCTTCTTGAAGGCAGTGAACGCGTCGGTCAGCGCCTGCATGCGTGCGGCGACTTCCTCCGGGTCCGGCCCGGTCGGTGCGGCTTCTTCATCGGCGCCGTCGACATCATCGTCCTCGTCCTCGTCGGCGTCGTCATTGCTGTCGTCGCTGTCGTCGGACACCGCGGCGGCGGGTGCCGGCACTTCGTCGGAAAGGTCGTTGAAGCCGACGATCACTTCGGCCAGGCGCTTCTTGCCTTCCTTGTGGGCGTCGTAGTCGGACAGCAGCGATTCGACCGAGACCGGGAACTGGCCCAGTGCGGCCTGCACCTGCGAAAGGCCTTCCTCGATGCGCTTGGCGATGGCGATTTCGCCTTCGCGGGTCAGCAGCTCGACGGTGCCCATTTCGCGCATGTACATGCGCACCGGGTCGGTGGTGCGGCCACCTTCGGTGTCCAGCGCGCTCAGCGCTGCGGCGGCTTCTTCGGCCGCGGTGTCGTCGACCTCACGGTTGCCCGTGTTGCCGTCATTGAGAAGCAGGGTTTCCACATCCGGCGCAACTTCATGGACATCAATGCCCATGCCGTTGATCATGCCGATGATGTCTTCGATCTGTTCCGGGTCGACCATGTCGTCCGGCAGATGGTCATTGACTTCGGCGTAGGTCAGGTAGCCCTGTTCCAGGCCCTTGCTGATCAGTTGCTTGATTTCGGATTGGGCAGGACGTTCGTTGGCCATGTAGTGCTCGCGCCACCGGCTGGGGAGAAATAGGGAACGTAGCATTATACCAGCCCGGGGCCCGGCCTGCCGGGCGGTGGTCCCGGCGGCCTAGGGCCTGAGGAGGAAGGTCACGGGACCGTCGTTGACCAGGCTGACGACCATATGGGCGCCAAAGCGGCCCGTTTCCACCCCCGGGGCGTGATTTTCACGGCAGATCTCGACAAATCGGTTGAACCCGCGTTCAGCCTCGTCCGGCGGGGCGGCGCTGGTGAAGCTGGGGCGCATGCCCGAGCGGGTATCGGCGGCCAGAGTGAACTGGCTGACCAGCAGCAGCCCGCCCCCGGTATCACGCAGCGAACGGTTCATTTTCCCCGCCTCATCTGCGAATACACGGTAGCCAAGCAGCCGTTCGGCCATCCGCTTCAGCTGCGCCTCGGTATCGCCCGGCTCCATGCCCACCAGGGCCAGCAGGCCGGGGCCGATCTGCCCGACCGCCTCGCCCTCCACATGCACGGCGGCCTGGGTGACGCGCTGGATCAGGACGAGCATTGAAGGGCTCCAGATAACGGGGCCGGCCACGATAGCAGCGCCCTTGGCTAAACTGGGGCCAATGAATCCGCAACGCAAAGCCCGGCTGGTCTATCGCGCCACCACCCTGTTCGCCCGCCTGCCCTGGCCGCTGCTGCGGGGGTTCGCGCACGCCCTGGCCTGGGCCTGGATCCGCCTGAACGCCCGCGAGAGCCGGGTGACCCGGCGCAACCTGGAACTGGCCTACCCGGAAATCACCGGCACCGCGCGCGACCGCCTGCACCGCGAGCTGCTGCGCTCGACCGCGCTGCAGGCCATCGAAACCCTGCGCCTGTGGAGCCAGAAGCCGGCCGACAACCTGCGCCTGCACCTGAAGGAACAGCACGGCGCGGCCCTGTATGACGCAGCCTTGGCCAGCGGCAAGGGCGTGATCGTGGCCGCGCCGCACTTCGGCAACTGGGAGCTGTTGAACCAGTGGCTGGCCTCGCGCGGACAGATCGCCATCGTCTACAAGCCGCCGGAGGACGAGGCCGGCGACGCCTTCCTGCAGCTGGTGCGGGGGGGCCAGAACGTGCAGCAGGTGCGCGCCGAAGGCCCAGCCGTGCGCCAGCTGTTCAAGGTACTCAAGGACGGCGGGGCCACCGGCATCCTGCCCGACCAGCAGCCCAAGGCCGGCGACGGCGTGTTCGTGCCGTTCTTCGGCGTGCAGGCGCTGACCATGACCCTGGTCAACCGCCTGGCCGAGCGCACCGGCGCCACCGTGTTGTATGGCTGGTGCGAGCGCATCGGGCCGGACATGGAATTCGCCCTGCACATCGAGCCGACCGACCCGGCCGTGGCCGACCCGGACCCGCAGGTAGCCGCCACCGCGCTCAATGCCGGCATCGAGCGCATCGCCCGCCGCGACCCCACTCAGTACCAGTGGACCTACAAGCGCTACACGCTGCGCCCGCCGGGCAGCGGCGAAGATGACCCGTACGCCACCGAAGAGCATCCGCACTGAGGACGGCGGAAGCTGGCCTGCGAGCGGCTGCCGCAGTACGTTGAATACGGCGCTGGCGCCCCCATAGAGACTGCGATGTCCGCCTCCCCCGGTCCTGCCATGCCTGCTCCTTCCCTGTTCGGCGATCCCGCCGCGATCCGCTGCGAACGCGCGGTGGCCGAGCTGCGTGCCGGTCGCCCGGTCCTGCTGCACGACGGCCAGGGCCAACGCCTGGCGGTGATCGCGCTGGACAGCGCCACGGCCAGCAGCTTCGCTGCCTTCGCCAGCGCCGCGCGCGAGCGCCACTACCTGTTCCTGACCGCCACCCGCGCCCGCGTGCTCGGCGTGGAGGCGGCCGACGGCGCGCGCCTGCCGCTGGCTGGCGTGGCCTTCGATGCGCTCCCCTCGCTGGGCTACCTGCGCGGGCCGGGCCCGATGCCGGACGGCTGGAGCGCCGGTGACGCCTTCGATGCCGGCGCGGTGGAACTGGCCCGCCTGGGCCTGCTGCTGCCGGCGATGGTGGCCGTGCGCCTGGACGCCGATGACCACACCTTCGACGGTGCGGCCGAGGTGGCCCTGTGCGACCTGGCCGAAGGCGCGGCCCATGCTGCCCATGATTACGAACTGGTGGCGCGTTCGCCGGTGCCGCTGCGCGACGTCGGCATGACCACCTTCGCGGTGTTCCGCGGCGGCGTGGCCCAGCGCGACCAGGTGGCGATCATCGTTGGTGAGCCGGACCTGTCGGCCGTGGTGCCGGTGCGCGTGCATTCCTCCTGCCTGACCGGTGATCTGTTCGGTTCGCTCAAGTGCGACTGCGGCGACCAGCTGCGGCGCGGCCTGCGCAAGCTGAAGGAACTGGGCGGCGGCGTGCTGCTGTACCTGGACCAGGAAGGGCGCGGCACCGGCATCGCCGCCAAGATGCGCGCCTACGGCTACCAGCACGACGGCCTGGACACCATCGACGCCGATGCACAGCTCGGCTTCGGTGCCGACGAGCGCCGCTATGGCAGCGCGGTGGCGATGCTGCGCGGCCTGGGTATTTCGCGCGTGGCCCTGCTCAGCAACAACCCGACCAAGGCACAGCGTCTGCGCAACGCCGGCATCGAAGTGCTGGACTGCATTCCGGTCACCGGCGAGATCACCGCCGAGAACGAGCACTACCTGCGCACCAAGGCCGACCGCGCTGGCCACATGCTCGATGTCGACGCGCTGATCCAGGCCGCCCAGTAACGCGGCCGACCTGCTACCGTCTGCGCGGGGCGGCTGCGGCCGCCACCGCCCTGCCCTGCTGCCCGACGGACGCCCGCGTGACCGAACTGCCTTCGCCTGCATCGCCGCACCTGTACCACCTGGACCACTGGCAACCGCTGCCCCGCCGTGCCGCGCGCATGGCCGCGCTGGAAGGCGCGTTCGGCGGCCTGTTCGTCCCCGGCGCGCCACTGGCCGCGGCCTGGTGGTTCTTCGACCTGCCCGGCGGCCTGTGGGGCGCAGCGGTGGGTCTGCTGGTCGGCCTGGTGTTCGGCGCCTGGCTCGGCCATCGGCGCCTGACCCGCACCCGCTGGCGGCTGGACGCACAGGGACTCGGCCTGCGTCGCGACCTGATGTGGCAGCTGGAAACCCGCATTCCCATTTCCCGCGTGCAGCACCTGGACCTGCGCCGCGGCCCGCTGGAACGCCGCGCGGGCCTGGCCACGCTGATCGTGCACACCGCCGGCACGCGCCTGAGCGCGGTCACCGTCAGTGGCCTGGATGAGGCCGACGCGGAGCGCCTGCGCGACACCCTGGCGCATCAGCTCGACCAGGACGCGGACGCCCTGTGAGTCTGCCGCCGCCCCTTCCGCCGTCGCCGCCCGGCGATGGCCAAGAGAATCGCCTGCACCCCTGGTCGTGGCTGTTCGTGCTGCTGATGCAGCTGCGCCACTACCTGCTGCCGTTGGTGGCGCTGCTGGTGTTCGGCCAGCGCGGCGACCGCGACCCGATGTGGGCGCAGCTGATTCCGCTGTCGGCCATCGCCGCGCTGGTACTGTTGTCGGTGCTGCAGTATCTGAGCTACCGCTACCGCATCGGCAGCGACGCGATCACCGTGCGCAGCGGCCTGCTGTCGCGCAACCGCCGCGAGATTCCCTTCGCCCGCATCCACAACGTGGAAGTGCGGCAGAACCCACTGCACCGCCTGTTCGGCGTGGCCGAGCTGCGCCTGGAATCGGCCGGTGGCGTGCGCCCGGAAGCGGAGATGCGCGTACTGAAACTGGACCAGGCGCTGGCGCTGGAACGGCTGGTGCGCCAGCGCGGACAAGCACCTCAGGCGGTTGCCGGTGATGCGCCGCAGGACATCGCCAGCGTCGACGACGAGCAGGTGCTGCTGCGGCTGTCAGCGTGGGACGTGGTGCGCATGGGCCTGCTGTCCAACCGCGGCTGGGCACTGGCCGTGGCCGCCTTCGGCGTGCTGTTCCAGACCGTGCCGCGGCCGGTGATGGACGATGCCATCCAGCGCGGGGGCCGCCAGGCCTTCGGTTACGTCAGCCACCTGCACCCCGGCCTGACCGGCACCCTGCTGCTGGTGGCGGCCACCCTGCTGCTGGGCTGGCTGGGCCTGCGCGTGCTGTCGGTAGTGCTGACGGTGCTTCGCTATCACGGTTTCACCCTGAGCGAGCGCGAACGCCGGCTGACGGTGTCCACCGGCCTGCTCAGCCGCACCCGCAGCAGCGTCGCACGCCGCCGCATCCAGGCCTGGACGTTGCGCGAAGGCACGCTGCAGCGCTGGTTCGGGCTGCGCCAGCTGCGCATCGACAGCGCGGCGGGTGGCCCCTCTCGTGATGATGACCGTGCCCTGCGCGAACTGGCGCCGCTGGCCCCGGCCGCCACCTGCGAAGGGCTGGTCAAGCACCTGCTGCCGCAGCTGCAGTGGCCGCCGTCACAGTGGCATGCGCTGCCGCAACGCGGCTGGTGGCGGCTGAGCCTGGGCAGCCTGGTGCTGGTGCCGCTGCTGGCAGCGGGCGCCTACTGGCGCTGGGGCCCGTGGGGCCTGCTGGTGCTGGGCTGGCTGCCGGTGGCGCTGCTGGTGGCACACCGGCAGATGGCGCGCATGGGCTGGCACCTGGATGGCCAGTTCGTGGCCGTGCGGGGTGGGTGGTGGAAGCGCTGGTGGCGCTGGGCCGAACTGGACAAGGTGCAGGGTCTGCGCCTGCAGCGTTCACCACTGGACAAGCTGCTGGGCACCGCCAGCCTGCAGCTGGATACCGCAGGTGCGCACGGCGACGTGGCGCTGGCGCTGAACTACCTGCCGCAGGCGCAGGCGCAACAGGTGATGGAGCAGCTGGCGGTGGCATTGGCGCGGCGCAAGCTGCGCTGGTGACACGGGGTCGGATTCCTTTCCACGGGAAAGGGCTCTGACTCCTGCCATGCATCCACGCATGGCGTGGATCTACACGACGCCGATCACCGCTGCGACGGACCCCAATACCCCAGGTCCTTGCGGATCTGCAGGTCCCGCACCCAGCTGCCGAACGGCTTGCGGCGCAGCGCGCCCATTTCACCGGACAGGAAATCCTCGGTCGCGGCGATCACCCGCTCGCTGGAGCGGCCATCGCGGAACGGGTGGATGGCATCGGCATAGCGCACGATCTCCGCCTGCAGCGCGGGCTCCGGGTGCAGCGCGCGCTGCAGCATTGCCGGCAGCTGCGTGGCCTCGTCGAAGTCGATCATGTGCGCCTTCGGCACGCGGTTGCGGAAGGTCACCACCGGCTTGTGCTGGACGATGAACTCCGAAACGATCGACGAGGTGTCCGACACCAGCACATCGGCCGCACGCTGCGCGGCCATCACCTGCTCCGGCTCGATGAAGCGCGCGTTGGCACCGGCCAGTGCGCGGTAACGCTCGAACAGTTCCGGCGGGCACTTCGGGTGCAGGGTCAGCAGCCAGTAGCGCTCACCGGCAGCGATGTCAGCGGTGATCGGCTCCAGCAGGTGCGGGGCCGCGCTCAGGCGCTCGGTGAACGTCGAGCCGAACAGAATGACCGGACGCCCGGCGGCCGGTGCACGCAGCGCGGCACTCTCGCCGCCATCGTCGCGGAACAGCGGGTCCAGCTTCGGCCAGCCAGTCTCGGCCACGGCGAAGTGGCCCTGCTGCTCGGCGATCTGCCGGAACGGTGCCGTGGTAGCCGGCCCCTGCGTGCAGTACAGATCGAACATGCCGCGCACCCTGAAGTGGCCGCGGGCGCTGTCGCGCTTCTCCACGTTGAAGCCATGGAACAGCTGCACCTTGGCCCCGGACAGGAAGGTCGGCACCCAGTTGGCGGCGCTGAACACCGCCCGCGGGCGCATCGCCAGGGCCTGCTTCAGGCCGATGTTGGGTACTCCCGGCAGGCTGTTGCCAGCCGCACCGCCCTCGAACCAGGCGGCCACCTCCTGCCCGGACGCGTGCAAGGCCTGCGCCAACGGGGCGAGAATAGGCAGCGCATAGCGCTCCGTCGCAAACAACAGGTACCCGGCCATCATGTCCTCCACGACCGCTCCCATCGAACGGCCTCGCATCTCGGCGTGCATTATCGCGTTCAACGAGGCCGGGCGCATCGGCGACTGCCTGGCCTCGCTGGCCTTCTGCGATGAGATCGTGGTGGTGGACTCGCAGTCCACCGATGCCACGGTGGCCATCGCCGAGGCCGCCGGTGCCCGCGTGCTGCAGCGCCCGTTCAATGGCTTCCGCAGCCAGAAGGCGTTCTGCGTCGAGCAGGCCAGCCACGACTGGGTGCTGTGCCTGGACGCCGACGAACGCATCAGCCCCGAGCTGCGCACGGCCATCGAGCAGGCCCGCGACGGCGGCTTCAGCGGCCACGCCGGCTACCGTTTCGCCCGCCTCTCGGAGTATTTCGGCAAATTCCTGCGCCACGGCAACGCCTACCCGGACCGGGTGATGCGGCTGTTCGACCGCCGCCAGGGCGGCTGGCGCGGCAAGCGCGAGATCCACGAAGCGGCCAGCGTCGATGGCAGCGTCGGCACCCTGCGCGGCGACCTCATCCACTACCCCTACCGCTCCCTGCAGCAGCAGCTGGCCAAGACCGAGAAGTACGCGCGTATGATGGCCGAGCACGAGTTCGCATGCGGCAAGCGGGCCACCCTGGGCAAGCTGGTGCTGGCGCCGGCCTGGAGGTTCTGGCGCGGCTTCGTGTTCCGCGGCGGGTTCCGCGATGGCTGGCACGGCCTGGTGTATGCCTACGTGCGTGCCAACTACGTGCGGCAGAAGACCATCATGCTGTGGATGCTGGGCAACGGCCAGGCCGTGGCCGACCCGCGCAGCGATTGACCCGGCATCCGTGCCGACCAACGGTCGGCACCCACCGGTATATCCACGCACCCACCGGTAGCGCCGGGCCATGCCCGGCGGCCAGGTGTCAGGCCTTCGCCCGATGGCGGGCGCCTTCCAGCAGTGACAGGCCGGTCAGCAGGCCGACGATGGTCACGTAGAAGCTGGCCGTCATCTGGTGGGCGAACATCGACTGGGTCAAGCCGCACAGCACGTAGGCGATGGCGATCATCACCCCCGCCGCCGCCGGCCCGCGGAAGGTGACGCGGCCGCTGCGCCGGTGCAGGTAGACGAACACCCACAGCGGCACGCCGTACACGGCGATCAGCATCAACACGCCCGGCAGGCCCTGGGTGGCGGCCCATTCGGCCACGTCGTTGTGCGCATGGCCGAGGTGGCAGCGCACTTCGGCAGGATCGTCGCGGCACACCGGCACGCGCTGCATGGCGCTGTCGAAGTGGCCGATTCCGACACCGGTCAGCGGATGATCGAGGAAGGTCTGCCAGGCCACATGCAGGCGCTCGACGCGCGCACCGGCGGAGGAATCGACGTCGCCCTGTTCCAGCTTCTGCACGTCGCTGTGCAGTTCGGTCAGGCGCACCTGGTGGCGCAGTTCGGGCACCGACAGCAGCAGGGTGGCGCCGATGGCCAGCATGCCGGCCAGCACCGACAGGCGGGCCACGCCGGTCCGCCAGCGCAGGCTCAGCGCCAGCACCACCAGCAGCGCCAGCAGGGCGGCGAACACGCCACGGCTGCCGGTCAGCACGATGGTGCCGCAGCCGGCGGCCATGCCCACGATGACCAGCGACCAGCGCCGCGACGGGCGGCAGAACACCAGCAGCACCATCAGCATGACCACGATGTCGGCCAGCACGATGGCATTGGTGGTCAGCTCGGCGCGCGGCGCGCCCTGCAGCACCTGCACCAGTGACAGCACGAAGCTGCCCAGCAGGCCCGCCAGCGCGCCGCGCCAGAGCCAGCGCAGGTCCGGCCGCAGCGCGCAGACCCACAGTACGATCCACGGGATGACCAGGAACCGCGAACGGTTGTCGACGTCGCGCAGGCCCTGCTCGAACAGCACCACCGACACCAGGCCCAGCGCCACCGCCGCCAGCATCAGCCAGGTCAGCGCGCGCACCGGCGTGCCGCCCATGCCCCGCGCGCGCCACAGCAGCTCCGGCGCCAGCAGGGTGCTGACCAGCAGGGTCAGCGCATACGGCAACAGGTTCACCGGTACGGTCAGTACCAGTGCCGGCATGCAGAACAGGCCGATCTGTGCGATCCAGTGCGCAGCGCCAAGGCGACCGCCGGCAGGCACGGGCAGCGCTTCGGCGCGGGTGGGGCTCGGGTTGTCCGGTGAAGCTGGCACGTCGGGAATGATCGCTGCGGTCATGCGGAAGAAAACGGCGGCCCTGTGGCAGGCCGCCCGCCTGATGTTTTACTGGCTTTGTGCACGCTTGGGCAGTCTGGACAAGCCAGCGGCCACGTTATTGCTCGTTTCTCTGCAACCGCCGTTCACGTTTCAGTTCGGCTTCGCTGGGCACGCAGGGACCGTGTACCGCCGATGCCGGCACCAACCACCAACGGCGACGGTTGGCGACACCGGCCAGCACCGCTCCGTCGCGGTCCACGCAGCCCAGCATCACGTCCTGCTGAACCAGCAGCCAGCGCCGCTGCGGCGACAGCTGCTGCCATCGCACCCCGGCCTGCAACTGTTGATGCCAGGGCGCGCTGAAGCCGAAAGTCGCCGCCGGTCGCCCGGCCATCAGCAGATTCTGCTCCTTCCAGGCCACCAGACCCAGCTCGGCATCGGCACCTAGGCGCGCATCCACCGAGCGCATCAGGCCGCGGGCCGAACTGGAATCGTTCAACACCGGGTAGCCGACCAGGCTGTACAGCACCCACACCACGGTCAGCATCGCGACCAGCGCCAGGTGACGCCGCGCCGGGCCGAACAGCAGCAGGCCGGCCACGCCCGCGGCGCCCATGGCCAGGGCTGCCCAGGCCATCGCCACCACTGCCCCCGGCTCCAGCCCGCGCTCCAGCACCAGCCGCACTTCGAAGCCGGGGTTGCCGAGCAGGGCCGACGCACCGGCGGCCAGCGTTCCCAGCGACAGCAGCAGGGTGAAGCCACCCAGCACCCACTGCACGTCGCGCCGGCGCAGCAGGCCCGGCATCAGCGGCGCCAGGGCCAGGCAGAACATCGGCAGCGACGGCAGGATGTAGACGTCGCGCTTGCCGTGCGGAAGGGAGAAGAACAGCACGATCAGCAGCCACCAGGCCAGCGGCAGCAGGTAGCGCGGATCACGCCGCCGCAGCCGCCGACGCCAGGCCGGGATCGCCCACGGCAGGGCCAGGAACGCCGGGATCCACATCGACGGCATCGTGCCCAGGAAGTACCACCACGGCTGGTGGTGGTCCCACGACTGCACGTAGCGCTTGGCCGTCTGCCGGAACAGGATGTCGTCGAGGTAGGCCTGGTACTCGCCCGATTTCGTCGCCAGCGCGGTCATCACCATCGGCACCAGCCACAGCGCGACGGCGAGCACGAAGGCCAGCGGCGCCAGCCAGAAGCGCAGGTCACGCGCATGCAGGCGCACCCGCGGCCAGTGCAGCACCGAGGCGATCGCCGCCGGCAGGATCATCAGCAGCGAGAGCACGCCCACGCCCTTGGTAATGACCCCGATGCCGGCGAAGAACCAGCCGGCCCACCACCAGCGCCAGGCCGGCCCCAGCAGCAGGTGGCGCAGCAGCCCGTAGTTGGCCAACGTGACGAACAGCACCACCAGCGGGTCGATCTGCGCCTTCTTGGCCTGGAAGGTGAACTGCAGCGCGAACAGCAGCGCCCAGCCGGCGTACAGCCCGACCCGGCGCGTCCACAGCCGCCGGCCCAGGTCGACCACGCACCACAGGGTGCCCAGCGCGGCGATCAGCGAGGGCAGCAGGAAGGCCACCCGCCAGTTGCCGATCACGCTGTACAGGGTGGCCTGCCACCACATCAGCATGGGCGGCTTGTCCGAATACAGCTCCAGCCCCCGATGCGGGAACAGCCACTGGCCGCTGTCCACCATCTGCTTGGCGACCAGGGCGAAACGCGGCTCGTCCGATGGCCAGGGGTCGCGCAGTCCGAGCCCCGCACCCAGCACCAGCAAGGCCATCACTACGAACAACCACGTCTCGCGTGACGCGCGGGTTTTCAGCATGGGAACTCGGACAGCGACGGGGTCAGGCTGTTTTTAGCAGACGCGCGTAGAAGAAACCGTCAGCATCGTCTTCACCGGGCAGGCGCTGGCGGGCGATGCCCTCGCAATCCAGGCCGAAAGCGTCACCCAGCGGCGCCGCCCGGGCGTCCGGATGCCACTTCAGGAAGGCCCGCACCTGGTCGACGTTCTCGGCGCGCAGGATCGAACAGGTCGCATACAGCAGCACGCCACCCGGGCGCAGCATCGCCCAGCAGGCTTCCAGCAGGCGCGCCTGCACCCCCACCAGCGCCTCGATGTCCTCGGCACGGCGGTGGAACATCACGTCGGGCTGGCGGCGGATGACGCCGGTGGCCGAGCACGGGGCATCCAGCAGGATGGCGTCGAACGGGGTGCCATCCCACCAGGCCGCGGTATCGCTGGCGTCGGCCACCTGGGTCTGCACGTGTTCGCCCACGCCGGTGCGGGCATAGGTGTCCTTGGCCCGGGCCAGGCGCCGCGCATCGATGTCCAGCGCCAGCAGGCGCAGGCTCGGGTCGCGTTCCAGCAGGTGCGCCGACTTGCCACCGGGGGCGGCGCAGGCATCCAGCACCCGTGCGCCGGCCGGCGGCGCCAGGGCATCGGCCGCACACTGCGCCGACAGGTCCTGCACCGACAACGCGCCGTCGGCAAAGCCCGGCAGCTGGTTGACCGGGCTGGGCTCGGCCAGGCGCAGCGCATCGGCGCTGAGCGGG
>NZ_QETL01000043.1:0-31378 GCF_003105135.1 Stenotrophomonas sp. SPM
GGCTGCCGACGCGCTGCCGCCGGGCGCCCGCTTCACCGCCATCACCGAAGGCGTGAACCCGTCCGACGTCGACGGCACCGGCCGCCGCGGTGCGGTCACCAAGGAAGACATCGTCAACTTCGCCCGCAACGGCGGCGCCGGCAAGGCCGGTGGTGCACGTCCGGAAGAACGCGTGCCGATGACCCGCATCCGCAAGCGCATCGCCGAGCGCCTGATGGAGTCGAAGAACTCCACCGCCATGCTGACCACCTTCAACGAAGTCGACCTGTCCAAGGTGTCGGCGGCGCGCAAGGAACTGCAGGACGAGTTCGTCAAGGCACACGGCATCAAGCTGGGCTTCATGAGCTTCTTCGTGAAGGCCGCTGCCAACGCCCTGCAGCGCTTCCCGCTGGTCAACGCCTCGATCGACGGCGACGACATCATCTACCACGGCTACTCGGACATCTCGATCGCCGTGTCCACCGAGAAGGGCCTGGTCACCCCGGTCCTGCGCAACGTCGAGCGCATGTCGTTCGCCGATATCGAAAAGACCATCGCCGACTACGCCAAGAAGGCGCGTGACGGCAAGCTGGGCCTGGACGAACTGCAGGGCGGCACCTTCACCGTGACCAACGGCGGCACCTTCGGTTCGCTGCTGTCGACCCCGATCATCAACCCGCCGCAGAGCGCCATCCTGGGCATGCACGCCATCAAGGAGCGTCCGATCGCCCAGAACGGCCAGGTCGTGATCGCGCCGATGATGTACCTGGCCCTGTCCTACGACCATCGCATCATCGATGGCAAGGACTCGGTGCAGTTCCTGGTGGACATCAAGAACCAGCTGGAAAACCCGGGCCGCATGCTGTTCGGCCTGTAAGAGACCTCCCGCCCCTCCGCGCCTGCGCGGAGGGGTTCTGGTATAGCAACAAGGACTATTTCAATGGCTGAACAATTCGACGTCGTCGTCATCGGTGCCGGCCCGGCCGGTTACCACGCTGCCATCCGCGCGGCACAGCTGGGCCTGAAGACCGCCTGCATCGACGCAGCGCTGGGCAAGGACGGCAAGCCGGCCCTGGGCGGCACCTGCCTGCGCGTGGGCTGCATCCCGTCCAAGGCGCTGCTGGATTCCTCGCGCCAGTTCTGGAACATGGGCCACATCTTTGGCGACCACGGCATCAGCTTCAAGGATGCCAAGATCGACGTCGAAGCGATGGTTGGCCGCAAGGACAAGATCGTCAAGCAGTTCACTGGCGGCATCGCCATGCTGTTCAAGGCCAACAAGGTCGCCACCTACTACGGTTTCGGTGAACTGCAGCCGGGCAACGTGGTCAAGGTGAAGCAGCACGACGGTTCGGAAGTCGAACTGAAGGGCACCAACGTCATCATCGCCGCCGGTTCGGATTCGATCGAACTGCCGTTCGCCAAGTTCGACGGCGACGTCATCGTCGACAACGTCGGCGGCCTGAACTTCACCGAAGTCCCGAACCGCCTGGCCGTGATCGGCGCCGGCGTCATCGGGCTGGAACTGGGCAGCGTGTGGAAGCGCCTGGGCGCTGAAGTCACCATCCTGGAAGCACTGCCGGAGTTCCTGGCCGTGGCCGACGCCGAAGTGGCCAAGACCGCTGCCAAGGAATTCAAGAAGCAGGGCCTGGACATCCGCCTCGGTGCCAAGGTCTCCAAGACCGAGATCACCGGCAAGGGCAAGAAGAAGGAAGTCGTTGTCACCTACACTGACAGCGAAGGCGAGAAGACCCTGACCGTGGACAAGCTGCTGGTGGCCGTCGGCCGTCGCGCCGCCACCAAGGGCCTGCTGGCTGAAGGCACCGGCGTCAAGGTCAACGAGCGTGGCCAGATCGAAGTCGACGCGCACTGCCACACCGGCGTCAACGGCGTCTGGGCAGTGGGTGACTGCGTGCGCGGCCCGATGCTGGCGCACAAGGGCTTCGAGGAAGGCATCGCGGTTGCCGAACTGATCGCCGGCCTGCCGGGCCACGTCAACTTCGACACCATCCCGTGGGTCATCTACACCGAGCCGGAACTGGCATGGGTCGGCAAGACCGAGGCCCAGCTGAAGGCTGAAGGCATTCCGTACAAGGCCGGCAGCTTCCCGTTCGCCGCCAACGGTCGCGCCGTGGCGATGATCGAGCCGGCAGGCTTCGTGAAGATCCTGGCCCACGCCGAAACCGATCGCATCCTCGGCATGCACCTGGTCGGCGCCAACGTCTCCGAGCTGGTACACGAAGGTGTGCTGACCATGGAGTTCAGCGGTTCGGCCGATGACCTGGCCCGCATCTGCCACGCCCACCCGTCGCTGTCGGAAGTGATCCACGACGCGGCGATGGCGGTCAGCAAGCGCGCCATCCACAAGGCGAACTGATCGGCTGCTGGTAGTGCCGGCCGCTGGCCGGCATGACTGGATACGAAAAACCCCGCTCAGGCGGGGTTTTTTGTCGCCTGCAACAGCGCCACGCGTGCAGCCGAACCGCTGGAACGCGATTACCGCAGGGCCTCGGTGCAGCCGGTCGAAGTGAGTCCGCTTGGCGCCAACCAGATCCGGATCCGCTAGAGCATGCTGGGCGAAACCCTGTTCCACTCCCCCGGCGTCGATTACCGCTCCGCCGATGGCACCCTGCAGGTCGCCATCCGCCGCTGCGGCATCAAGGACAGCGGCTGTACTGTCACGGCCAAGGCCACCTCGCCCAAGGACGATCCGTGGCGGCCGGTGGTCGTGCTGCCCTACCGCGGCCAGAAGATCATGATGATGTACAGCGATGGCCAGCAGCAGGTCGTGCCTGCAGCCAAGTAGAGTCGAGCCGATGCGCGGCTGACCGGTGCAAAAAAGCAGCCGAGCGCAGGCTCAGCTCTACCCTTGCCGGGCCGGCGCCGCCGGCCTTGGCGCGTCATCACACACGCGGTGCTTGACCACGGTGTCACCCACCTTCCATTGCTTCACGACCCGGCAATTCTCCTTCGCTGCGGGCGCTTTCGAAGCTCGGGCGCCGGCCGCATCCGCTTCATCGGCAGCGGCCGACTGCTGGCGCTCCAGCCACGCCGAGGTCGGCGCCGGTGACTGCGCCAGTGCGGGTCCAGCCAGCACGGCCAGCGCAACCATCAGCGGCGCCTTCATGCCGTCACCGCCGGGCCACCCAGCAGTCGTGCCGGCAGCATGAACAGTGCGCGCAGGAACGCGAACACCGCAGAGAAAGTGATGCCGACCAGGCGGAACGGCAGGCTCAGCAGCCAGACGAACGGCCAGGCAACCAGCGCCAGCAGCGCCAACGGCCAGCACAGCACGAACAGCAGGCACCACACGCCCAGCGCGAACAGGGTCTTCATGACGGTCTCCTTGGGCGGCGCCCTGCCGCCTGTGACCACCCTGCCGCCCGCCCGCGGCCACCGCAAACGGATTGCGACGAAACCGGGCTGGGGGCGATGAAACCCGGGAAATCCGCCGGGCATGGCCCGGCGCTACCTCCTCAGCGGCTGCCGCTGCTCAGGCGCAGGCCGACGCTGCTGGACCGATCACTGCCCCGGGCCTGTTCATGGCCCAGCAGCAGCGACAGGATCCAGCCGCGCGCGATGGACACGTCCACGCCGGCCGACAGCGACAGCAGATCGTCGTTGTAGCTGCGCATCGCCAGGCGGTAGTCCTGCGGACGCGCCCACTCAGCGTAGTTCAACGTCGCCTCGCCGCGATCCTGCAGCGCCTGCCGGTACTCGATGCTCCAGAACGGGCGCAGGCGCGCCTCGGCCGTTTCGACCGCGCTGCCTTCCAGGCCGAACGCCAGCGCGCGGCTGTCGACGACGTGGCGGCCGTAGGCCAGATCCAGTTCACCCAGCCCATGCTCGCGGTAGGCATCCAGCGTGCTGCGGCTGCCATCCAACCGTGCATAGCCACTCATGCGCATGCCCGACAGCACCTGCTCATAGCCAAGCGCCAGCGATCCGAACCACTGCGAACCCTCGCGACGGGCCACCGCGATCGCACCGGCATCGCGGCTCCAGCGCTGCAGGTCGAAGCGCAGGTCGCCGGTGGCCAGCACCGCATCGACGAACACGTGTTCGTTGCCGCGCCACAGGCCATACAACGCCAGCGAACGCTGGTCGGCCTGCAGGCGCGTACGCGCATCATCCTGCTCGCTGTCGTTGCGGCCGATGCTGCCGGCCACACCCCACAGCGCACTGTCGCCGAGGCGACGATCCACGCCCACGGTCAGGCCATCGCTGCGCAGGTCGTACCGCCCTGCCCCGCTCGGGCCCCCCCGGCCATAGGTGGCCGAACCCGACGCCCAGGTGCCCCAGCCAGCGCGCAGCAGCGGACGCTCGTCATCCATCACCTGGCCCAGCGGCAGCGACGCCGCGTCCGGTCCACGCGCGCCGGTCGACACCGACAGCGTATTGCTGTCCGCGTTGCCACCGGCACGCACCTGGCGCAGACGCTCGCGGATGTTGGCCTGCTGCGCGTTGGCGAAGCGCACGCTGGCGTCCACCTGGGCCTGCAGCAGCCCGGTTACGCCCGGGTCGCGGGTCGGGTCCGGGCGCACGTTCACCACCAGCACCAGTTCGACACTTGCTGCGGCATAGCTGCCCGCAGCGGCCTGCTCAGCGGTGATCACCACGCGACCTTCCCCGTGCACATGCACGGTACGGCCGTCGATGCTGGCCACCGCGGTGTCACTGCTGTGGAAGCTGAATGCACCCGGGCTGGCGCTGGTCGGCAGCGGCAATTCGAAGCTGCCCTGTTCCAGCAGGCGCTGCAGGTCGGCACTCCACGCCAGCACCGGCACCGCCAGCGCGATCTCGACGATGCGTTGCTGCTGCGGTGCTGCTTCATGGTTGGCATCGCCGTCCTGGTCCACGGTCAGCACGCACCGCCCTGCCGCCAGCATCGCGACGCGGGTGCCGCTGACGCTGCAGACCGCGAGGCTGCTGCTGCCAAAACGCAGCGGCTGGCCCGACGCGCCGCCCTGTGCGGAGACCTCGAAGCTGCCACCCTCGCTGTAGACCGGCGTTGCCGGGTCCACGCTGAAGGCAGTGATCGCCTGCGCGGCCTGCGCGATCCTCAGCTGGTAGCGCGCCACACCGGTGAAGCCGTAGGTATCGCTGACTTCCACGTCGAAATCGAACACGCCGGCCAGGGTAGCCACGCCCTGCAGCTGGCCGTCGCTGGACAACAGCACGCCGGGCGGCAGCGCGCCCGACATCAGTCGGAACGCATACGGCGCGGTACCGCCACGCGCCTGCAGGCGCAGGCTGACCGGGCCGGCCTGGGTTGCCGGCGGCAGCGGCGCTTCCTCCTCCTCGATCTGCGGCGGCGCCACGTTGAGTACGGAGGCGCGGCGCGCGCGGAAGGGACCGGTGCCGGAACTGCTGTCGGTCACCTCGACCTCGATCTCGAAACGACCCGCGGCGACCGGCGTACCCGCCAGGTGCCCACTGCGATCCAGACTGAGGCCCGTCGGCAGACTGCCGCCAACAATCGCGTAGGTGTAAGGCGCCGCGCCACCGGTGCTGGACAGCTGCGTGTCCAGCGCCGTACCGGCCACGGCCTGCGGCAACACGGCGGACTGCAGGACCACGGTGGGCGTGCCAATGGTGATCGTGATGCTGGCCGGCGCCGACGTGCGGAAGCCATCGCTGACGGTGTAGGTGATGCTGTCGATGCCGGCATAGCCTGCGGCCGGCGTGTAACGCAGCGTCATGCCCTGCACGTCAACCCGGCCATGCTGCGGGCCAACGGCCACCTGCACCTGCTCGGCCACACCGGCGAACGACAGCGGCAGCTCGACGGCGGCAGCCCCGTAAGGCACCGCGATGCTGGAATCGGCCACGGCCAGAACCGGCAACGGCACCACCGTTGCCGAGGCAGACGACGCCGCGCCGCTGCCGTACTCGCTGCGTGCAACCACCACGAAACGGTAGGCGCTGCCGTTGGCCAAGCCACGCACGGTGATCGGCGAGCTCGTACCGGTTGCGCTGATGCCACCCGGCTGCGCGGTCACCGTGTAATCGACGATGGCGCCACTGCCGGCCGACGCCGCATCGAAATACACCTGCACCTGTCCATCACCGGCCACGCCGCGCACGTTGGCGACGGCCGACGGCAGGTCGGCGCCCACGCGTACGCCCGTGGTCGCCCCCACATTGGCCAGCGCCGCACGCGCTTCGGTGCCCTGTGCATTGCGCAGGCTGCCGGCCGCGGCCTGCAGCGATTCGACCTCAATGCCATCTTCGTCGCGGTCGTCGGCCTGCAGCGTGTACTGGAAGCGCAGCACGCTGCCCTGCGCATCCGTCTCCACCGCAGCCAGCGTGGCCACCCGACGCTGGCTGCCGATGCGCAGCAGCAGCTGCGGTGCAGCGCCGACCTGCAGGGCCTGGTCGAACTGCACCGCAAAGGACAACACCTGGCCGGCGAGGTAGCGGCCGACCGACGGCACCTGCACGGCGGTCACCGCCGGTGTACCCTGCACGGTGAGCGGGTCGGACGGCAACGATGCCGCGCCGGCACCCGCCGCATTGAAGGCGGTGACCACGAAGCGATGCGCGATGCCGGCCGGCAGCCCGTCGATGCGCAGCGGGCTGCCAGGGCCGCGCACGCTCTCCCCGCCCGGCAGCGCCTGCAGCAGATAGCTGTCGACCGCGCTGCCGCCATCGAACGTCGGCGCCTGGAAGCTCACGTCCACGCTGCCCGCATCAAGCACGACCGCGGTGATGCGCGGCGCGCCCGGCACCACGGCCAGCACAGTGAACGAGCGGCTGACGCGTGCTGCGGCATGGGTCGCGGCGTCACCCGCCTGGTCGGCATCGATGCTGCAGGTGCCTACCGCAAGCAGGGTCACCCGGCCATCGGCAGCGACGCTGCAGACCCGGTGCGTGCTGCTGGACAGCGCGACCGGCAGGCCACTGCTGGCGATGGCCAGCACCTGCGGCGTGCTGCCGAACGGCTGTGCATCGATCGCGTCGAACTGGATCTGCTGCTGCGCCATCGGCACCACGTCGTCCGATGCCGTGGACACCACGCCCAGCCCGGCCGCGGTACGTGCGGTGACCGTGAAGCGGTACGCGATGCCGTTGCGCAGGCCGGTAAACACCACCGGTGAACCGGTTGCCTGCTGCTGCAGGCCACCGGGCTGCGCGGTCACCAGGTAATCCAGCACCGGGCTGCCGCCATCCTGCGCCGGCGCTGCGAACTGAAGCGTCGCTGTGCCATCGCCTGCGACCACATCGGTGATGGACGGTGCACCCGCCGGCTGCGCGCCGACCAGGATGCCGCCGGTGGTGCCGACGCCCGACAGCGTCAGCACTGCATCAATGTCATCGCTGCTTCGGATGCTGCCACCGGCCAGCTGCACGCCGTCGATGCCGATGCCATCCTCGTCGGACTGGCCAGGCACCACGGTGTAGCTGAAAGCCAGCTGGTTGCTGCCCGAGCCGGAGCGATAGCGCGCGGCCACCTGCTGGCCGCCGATCGACAGCAGCAGCGCGGGCATGCCCTGCACCGTGACCGGCTGGTCCATGACCAGCAGGAAGTCGAGGCTCGCACCGGCCAGGTAGCGGCCGTCGGCCGGTAGCAGCAGGCTGGTCACGCGCGGCACGACCGGCATCGTCATCGGGTCGGAGCCGGCGGAGAACGCCCCCGGGCCCGTCGCGGTTCGTGCGCGGACGGCGAAGGTATAGGTCTCGCCGGCACGCAGGCGGTTCACCCGCACCGGACTGGATCCACCCGTGACCACCGCGCGCGTCGGCAATGTCAGCACTTCATAGCTGGTGATGCTGCTGCCGCCATCACTGGCGGGCGCATCGAAGTAGACATCGACGCTGGTCGCGCCGATGCGTTGGACGCGAAGCAGGGTCGGCGCCGACGCCTGGGCGGCCACGACGGTGAAACTGCGCTCCAGCGGCTGCGCCGCACGCGTGCCGGCGTTGCCGGGCTGAAGCGCGCGCACCGTGCACGTGCCGAGCGCGGACAGGCGCAGGTTGCCTGCACTTTCCAGCACGCAGACCAGCGGAGTCAGGCTCTCGTACTCGACGGCCAGGCCGCTGCTCGCGGTGGCCTGCAATGCCAGCAATGAACCCAACGGCCGGTCGCCAGGCGCATCGAACTGGATCGTCTGCCCGGTCATCGGCGTGACCGCGGCGCTTGCCAGCGACGGCTGGCTGGCCTGGCTGCCGTTGTTGGCGATCACCTGGAACTGCACGGGCATGCCATTGGCAAGACCGGTCACCGTGATCGGCGACTGTGTGCCGAGCGCCCACTCGCCCGTGGACGCCATCACGGCGTACTCGACAATGGGGGCACCGCCCGTCTGCGCCGGTGCGGTGAAGCTGACCACGGCCTGGCCATCGCCGGCAGCGGCCACGACCTGGCCGGGGGCATCGGGCGCGACGGCTGCGATGCTGACTGTCAGCGGTTGGTGCGCGCTGGCGGCCGCGGCATCGGTGACCTCCACGCTGACGCTGAATGTGCCTGCGACCTGCGGCGTGCCATGCAGGCGGCCCGAGGTTTCAAGCACCAACCCGGCGGGCAAGGTGCCACTGTTGATGCCGAAGCTGTAAGGCAGGGTGCCGCCGCTGGCAGTCAGGTTGAAATCAACTACCGTGCCGACGGTGAACTGCTGGGCGGGCGGCATTTCCAGCTGAAGGGGCTGCGCGGCCTCGGCCGTGCAACGCAGCTGGACCGGACCAATGTAGGTTCCGCTGCTGATACGGACGTAAAGGCCGTAATTGCTCAGGAAACTGCTGGATGCGGTCCCCGAGTGCGTTCCCACGGACCCCGTATTGCTTCGGTAGTCCAAAACGATCTGCGACGTGTCTCGACTGCGCAGGTTGACCAGCTCGCTTCCGATCGGTGAACCGCCGATGTTGCCACCGGTGTCCGAAAAGCTCACCGATACCGACTCGCCGGGCAGGAAGTCTGCCGCAGCAAACCGGGTTGTGTAGCTGGTCGTGGCGCCCACCAGGTTGATGGCCTCGCAGGCTGCCGACGCCGCCTGCGCAACGCCCGGGCCCGCCAGCAACTGAAACAGCACCACGCACATCCAGACGACGCCACGCCCCAACCCACTCTTCCCTGCTGCCGCCGACATCGATCCGTTCCCCTTGAATGAAGGGGGCGCACGCGCCGCCCCATCGCCGCAGAAGCAGCGATGGGTCATCGGCTGTGATGTTTCCCCCTGGTACCGGTGCGGTAACGGCAGGTCACGGGGGAACTTGAGCACCAGGCATCGCCCGGCGCGGGGCCTACTCGAACGAACCGACCGAATCGTGCGACAGGTTGTCGAAGCGCGTGTATTCGCCGAAGAACTTCAGCTTGCACGAACCGGTGGGGCCACCACGGTGCTTGCCGATGATGATCTCGGCCAGGCCCTTGTCCGGCGAATTTTCCTTGTTGTAGTAATCGTCGCGGTAGATGAAGACGATCATGTCCGCGTCCTGCTCGATTGCGCCCGATTCGCGAAGGTCGGCCATCACCGGGCGCTTGTCGGTACGCGTTTCCAGCGATCGGTTGAGCTGCGAAAGCGCGATCACCGGCACGTTCAGTTCCTTGGCCAGGCCCTTCAGCGATCGCGAGATCTCCGAGATTTCGGTCGCGCGGTTTTCGCTGTTGCCCGGCACGCTCATCAGCTGCAGGTAGTCGATGACGATCAGGCCCAGGTCGTGCTCGCGCTTCAGGCGGCGGCACTTGGAACGCAGGATCTCCGGCGACACGCCCGGCGTATCGTCGATGAAGATCTTGGTTTCCTTCAGCATCTTGATCGCGCTGGTGACGCGGCTCCAGTCCTCGTCTTCCAGCTGGCCGGTACGCAGGCGCGAGGCATTGATGCGGCCGTTGGAGGAAATCAGGCGCATCGCCAGCTGCGATGCGGACATTTCCATCGAGAACACGGCCACGCCCTTCTTCGACTTGATCGCCGCATACTCGGCGATGTTCAGCGCGAATGTGGTCTTGCCCATCGCCGGACGCGCGGCAAGGATGATCAGGTCGGTCGGCTGCAGGCCGGCGGTCATCGCATCGAAGTCGGTGTAACCGGTCGGCAGGCCGGTGATGTTGCCGCCATTCTCGAAGCGGTTGCGCAGTTCTTCGAACGCATCCTTCAGCGCGCCGGGCATGGCTACGAAGTCGGTGCGGCCGCGCGCGCCCTGTTCGGCGATGGCGAACACGCTCTTTTCGGCCGAGGCCAGCAGTTCGCTGCTGTCGCGGCCTTCGGGCTGGAAGCCGTCGTTGACGATGTCGGTGCCGACCTGGATCAGCTGCCGCAGCACCGCCTTGTCACGCACGATCTCGGCGTAGGCCACGATGTTGGCCGCCGACGGCGTGGTGCTGGCCAGCTCGATCAGGTAGGCGCCATCGCCGACCAGCTCCATCTTGCCCTGCGATTCGAACCACTCGCCCAGGGTCACCGCATCGAACGGACGCTCGCGCTCGGACAGCTCGCGGATCGCCCGGTAGATCATCTGGTGGTCGCGGCGATAGAAATCGGTCTCGGTCAGCTGGTCGTTGACCCGGTCGTAGGCTTCCGGGGCCAGCATCAGGCCACCCAGCACCGCCTGTTCGGCTTCCACCGAGTGCGGCGGCACGCGCAGCTGGTCGATGCGCGATTCGTCGCGATCGCGGTCGAAGCCATCGCCGCGCTCTTTGCGGTTGGAACGGAAGCCGGAACGGGCGGACATGCTGCGGTGTTTCCTGCGAAAGTGGGCCAGACGAGTGTAGGCATGCGCCGACCCCGGCGGCCATGGACAAGCCTGTGGATAAGCCGTGGGCGAACGGGGGATATCCGCCGCTGTGCGACGTGCCTGTCCGGCCTGTGGAGACCCATTATCGCATGGGGTCAGAGCCCGCCGCTGCGCGACGGGATCCGACCCCGGTAGAAAGGGGTCGGATCCCTCTGCGCAGCAGAGGGCTCTGACCCCGAAAGCAGCGTCAGTCGCCCTTGGCGTGCACCGCGATCAGCTGCAGGAAGCGGTCCACATAGCCCTGCAGGAACTTATGCGTGCCCTCGTTGTGGATCGTGCCGTCGGCGCCGATCAGCTCATCCTTGAAGTGGATGAACGCCTCCGGCTGGCCGAGCACGTGCATGTCCAGGAACGCCAGGCTGTTGCGCAGGTGCTGCTGGGCCACCGCCGTGCCGATCTGGCCGATGGACGCGCCGATCACCGCCGCCGGCTTGCCCCCGAAGGCGCTGTCACCATAGGGCCGCGAGCCGATGTCGATCGCGTTCTTCAGCACGCCGGGCACCGAGCGGTTGTATTCCGGGGTAACGAACAGCACCGCGTCGGCGCCGCGCACCTGGTCCTTCAGCCGCGTGCCTTGGGCCGGGTAGCTGCCGTCGAAATCCTGGTTGTACAGCGGCAGGTCGTCGATGCGCACGTACGTGAAGCGCGCACGATCGCCGGCCAGCTTTTCCAGGGCCAGCGCGAGCCTGCGGTTGCAGGATTTCTTGCGCAGGCTGCCAACGAAGACCGCGATGGTGGGAACGGGCATGGCGACACACTCCTGACGGGGGGAAAGGGCCAGCCTAGCGGCCGGCCCGATGCGCCCCGGTGAAGATCAGCCGCGTGCCACGCCCGCCCGCACCTGCCGCCAGTGGTCCTGCCATGCCTGGAACATCAGCACGTTCCACAGGTGGGTATGCCACTTGCGCTGGCCGCCCAGGAACTGCTGCCACAGCGGCTGCACGGCGGCCGCCGACAGCACGCCTTCGCGTTCCAGCCGCGCCGGCTGCAGCAGGTCATCGGCCCACGGCCGCAGGTCGCCCTTCAGCCATTCACTCACCGGCGCGCCGAAACCACGCTTGGGACGGTGCACCATCGACTGCGGCACATAGCGGCCCAGCACGCGCTTGAGCAGCACCTTGCTGGTGTCCTCACTGCGCTTGAAGTCCAGCGGCAGCGACCAGGCGAATTCAGCCACGCGCCAGTCCAGCAGCGGCGCCCGTGCCTCCAGGCTGACCGCCATCGAGGTGCGGTCGACCTTGCACAGCAGGTCGTCGGGCAGGTAGCTGACAAAATCAGCCAGCATCATCGCGTCGGCCGGGGTGCCGGCACCGTGCAGCGGGTCGGCCAGGTCGTAGAAGCTGCCGGCCTCGCGCGCACCGATCACCGCCGCCGCCGGGTCGCGCCAGCGCGAGATGCGGTTGCGGTAGACATCGCCGATGCCGCGCGCGCCGGTCTCGGCCAGCAGCGCGGCCAGGCCGCCGATGCGCGAGGATTCGCCCTGCTGGTGCGCACGCGCGCCCATCCAACGCCGCAACGGCGCCGGCACGCGGCCCAGCATCTGCCAGTTGCGCAGCGCGCGTACGTAGCGGGTGTAGCCGAAGAACAGTTCGTCGCCACCATCACCGGACAGGGCCACGGTCACGCCCTGCCGCGCCAGTCGCGCGACCAGGGCGGTCGGCACCTGCGAGGCATCGGCGAAGGGCTCGTCGAACATCGCCGGCAGCTGCGGCACCACCGCCAGCGCATCGGCGCCACTCACGTACAGCTCGGTGTGGTCGCAGCCCAGGTGCCCGGCCAGCTCCTTGGCCAGCGGCGCCTCGTCATGGTGCGAGCCGCTGAAGCCGATGCTGAAACTGTGCACCGGCTGCGTGCTCTGCGCCTGCATCAGCGCGGCCACCAGCGACGAATCGGTGCCACCGGACAGGAACACGCCCACCGGCACGTCGGCCACCATGCGCAGCGCCACGGCATCGCGCAGCAGGCCGTCCAGCTGTTCCTCGGCCTCCTCGATGCGGCCCTGGAACGGTGCGGCCAGTGCCGCCTGCATGCGCGCGCGCGCATCCCAGTACGGGCGCTGGGCCTGCTCGGGGCGGTGCGCGGCGGAACCGGCGGCCACCATCGCCGCATCCAGGCGCAGCACGCGGCCCGGCATCAGCTTGTAGCAGCGCTGGTGGATGCTGTGCGGGGCCGGGATGTAATCCAGGCGCAGCAGCAGGGTCAGCGCATCGCGGTCGATGTCGTTGTCGAAGTCCGGGTGCTGCCACAGCGCCTTCAGCTCCGAACCGAAGACCAGGGTGTCGCCGGCCCAGCCGTAGTACAGCGGCTTCTTGCCGACCCGGTCGCGGGCCAGGTACAGGCACTGCTCCTGGCGGTCCCAAAGGGCGATCGCGAACATGCCGTTGGCGCGCTGCAGGGTGTCCTCGACGCCCCACTGCAGGATCGCGGCCAGCAGCACTTCTGTATCGGAATGGCCGCGGAAGGCATGGCCCAGCGGCTCAAGCTCGGCGCGCAGCGCGGCGAAGTTGTAGACCTCGCCGTTGTAAGCCATCACGTAACGGCCGTCAGCCGAGGCCATCGGCTGGTGGCCCAGCGGTGACAGGTCGAGGATGCTCAGGCGGCGATGGGCCAGGGCAATGCCGGCGCTGGCGTCGACCCAGGTGCCGCCGTCATCCGGCCCGCGGTGGTGCAGCGCCTGCCCCATGGCCAGCGCCTGCGCCTGCAGCACCTCGTCCGGCGACTGCGGCGCCGGCAACAACATTCCCGCCAATCCACACATGCATCAGGGTTCCTGCGCCAGGTCGAGGGCGGCGCCAATCACTGCATTGTCGCTTGGAAGCCCGAACATTGCTGCCCCCGCCAGCGGCGTATAGGTATCGGCGCCGCAGACCCGCCGCAGCGGCAGGTGGCCATGGCCGGCCTCGACCAGGGCGGTGACCACGCCCTCGCCCACCCCGCCGCTGTGCCGGCCCTCGTCCAGCACCAGCACCCGCCGCGCCGTGGCCGCCTGGGCCGCGATGAAGCCGGCATCCAGCGGCACCAGCCAGCGCAGGTCCACCACCCGCACCTGCCAACCCGTCTGCGCCTGTATGGCCGGCACCGCGCGCAGCGCCATCGGCACGCCATTGCCGTAGGTGAACACCACCAGATCGTCGGCGTCGGTCGCATAGACCCGGCCCTCGCCCAGCACCAATGCCTGCCCCACCGCCGGGTAATCGAACAGCCACTGGCCATCGCCGGGCGCGTGCAGGTCCTTGCTCATATACAGCGCGATCGGTTCCAGGAACACCGCCACCCGGCCGTCCACCCGGGCCAGCGCCGCCAGCGTGCGCAGCATCATCACCGCATCGTCGCCGCGCGACGGGCAGCCCACCACCAGGCCGGGGATGTCGCGCAGCGCGGTGATCGAGTTGTCGTTGTGGAAGTGGCCGCCGAAGCCCTTCTGGTAGCCCAGGCCGGCCACCCGCACCAGCATCGGGTTGCGGAACTGGTCATTGGAGAAGAACTGCAGCGAACAGGCTTCGCCGCGCAGCTGGTCGATGGCGTTGTGCAGGTAGGCCAGATACTGGATTTCCGGGATCGGCAGCAGGCCCATGTTGGCCAGGCCCTGGGCCATGCCCAGGATCATCGTCTCGTCCAGCAGGGTGTTGAACACCCGGCGCGGCCCGAAGCGGCGCAGCAGGTCCTTGGTGACGGTGTAGACGCCCCCCTTCTGCGCCACGTCCTCGCCGAACAGCAGCGCCTGCGGATATTTGCACAGCAGTTCCTGCAGGCCGTGGTTGATCTGCACGGCCAGGTGCCGCGGCGGCTGCCGCTCGGGCAGCGCATCGGCTCCGCCGTACAGGGCTTCGCGCGCCTCAGCCGGTACCGGGCGCTGCGCCTCGGCCATCACCGCTGCGGGCGTGTACGGCGCCAGCGGCGCGACCACTTCATCCAGCGACTGCAGCTTGGGCCGTCCTTCGGCGTCGGCCGCCGCCGACAGGCAGCGCGCGCGCAGGGTCTCGTAGGCGGCCTCGATGCCGGCGGCATCCATCCAGCCCGATTCCAGCGCGATCTGCGCCGACCGCAGCAACGGGTCCTGGGCCTCAGCCGCGCACAGGTCGGCCAGCGTACGCCACTCCACTTCGAAGTCAGTGCCGGCGTGGCCCATCAGCCGCGTGGTACGCAGATGAAGGAACGTCGGCCGGCGGGTACGCCGGCAATGCTCCACCGCCGCCTGCACCTGTGCATGACCTGCCGCCAGATCCAGGCCATCGGCGTAGTAGTAGTCCAGCCCCGGCTGGCGGCTGAAGCGCTCGGCGATCCAGCCCTCCGGGGTCTTTACTGAAATACCCAGGCCGTTGTCCTCGCAGACGAACAGGATCGGCGCGGGCAGCTTCTGGTAGGCCGACCACATCGCCGTATTGAAGGCGGTCTGCGCGGTGGCATGGTTGGCCGAGGCATCGCCGAAGGAGCACAGCACGATGCTGTCGGCAGGGATCGGCAGCGGCTGGCCCAGGCGCTTGCCGCTTTCGATGGCCAGCGCGGTGCCCAGTGCCTTGGGCAGGTGCGAAGCGATGGTCGAAGTCTGCGGCAGCACCCACAGCGGGCGGCTGCCCCAGACCTTGTGGCGGCCACCGCTGGCCGGATCGTCGGCACTGGCGGCGAAGGACAGCGCCGCGTCACGCAACGGGTCCAGGCCCGGCACCTGCCGCGCGCGCTCGGCCATGAATGCGCCGGAGCGGTAATGCAGGAACGCCGGATCGGTATGCCGGCAGGCCCGTGCCAGCAGCGCGTTGCCTTCGTGGCCGGACGAGCCGATGGTGTAGAAGACCCTGTTCTGTACGCGCAGTACGCGCGCCATCAGGTCCAGCTGGCGGCTGGCCAGCTGCGAATCGAACAGCTCGGCGAACACCGCTGCGGTCAGCGTGCTGCCCGGCAGGATCGGCGCATCCGGCGCCGGCTTCGGACGCGGCAGCCCACGCCAGCTGCGCACTGCCTCGAGGAAATTGACGTCGCACACTTCGGCGCGGTTGAGCACGCGCATGCGCGCGGGGATCGGATCGGGAACCACAGCAAACATCGAACACCCTCCGTGTCGTTGTTGCATTCCGCCGGGCGTGGCCCGGCGCTACCGTGCCGGGCTGGACTCTACGAGCGTGCGTCCAACCGCGCGCGTACTTCGGGCGTAACCGCGGGCATCGCCACGAAACGCGGCTGCTCGCGCACCCGCTGCAGCCAGGCACGCACTTCCACCAACGGCTGCAGGTCGATGCCACCGTCGGCGGCAACATCGGTATAGGCGAACAGCGCAATGTCGGCGATGCCGTATTCGCTGCCGGTGAACCACTGTGCCTGGCGCAGGTGCTGCTCCATCACCGCCAACGCGGTCGCGGCGCGCTCATGCAGGCGCGGCAGCTCGGCCCGCCGCGGCGAATCGGCATCGGTCCAGCCACGGATGAAGCGCGCCACGGCCACGCAGGGTTCGTGGCTGTACTGCTCGAAGAACATCCAGCTCAGCGCCTGCGCGCGTTCCCAGCCATCGGTGGGCAGGTAGGGCGTGCCTTCGGCCAGCCAGAACAGGATCGCGTTGGATTCGGTCAGCACGCGGCCATCGTCGCGCACGATCAGCGGCACCTTCGCATTCGGGTTGAGGGCCAGGAATTCAGGCGAATGGGTCTGCCCATGCGCACTGTCCACTTCCACCCAGCGGTAGCGGCTGCCGAGCTGCTCCAGCAGCATCCGCACCTTGTGGCAGTTGCCCGACACCGACATGCCGTGCACCGTCAACGGAACGCGCTCTTCCACCATTGCCTGCTCCAGGACATCCCGGCCGACGGCCGGCTGCACGCAGTCTGGCAAGCACATCGGCCGATGCCAAGCGCGGGTGCAGCATCACCGCCGGCGTTGTTGCCATTGCGCGCGCGACTGCCCCCAGATCTGCAGCGGCGGCCCGTCGTAGGGTGGCGGCAACTGGCCCATGCGCAGCAGGCTGCTGCCCAGCTTGCGCGCCACCGCCCTGGACTTCTCGTTGTCATCGGCGATGGTGTGGATCACCTCGTCCCAGCCAAGCGTGTCGAACGCCCAGTCGATGGCCGCCACCGCCGCTTCGGGGGCGTAGCCACGGCCCCAGCGCGCGCGGCAGAGGCTCCAGCCGACCTCGGGGCCGGGCCAGCCGAGCGGATGCCACGGGCCCATGCGGCCAACCCACTCGCCGGTGGCTTTCTCGATGACGCTGAACATCGAATAGCCGAACAGCTGCCAGGCACCTGCCAGGCTGCAGAAGCTGCGCCAGGCCACCGAAGGCAGCTGCACGCCGCCCAGGCTGCGCATCACTTCTTCATCGGCGCAGAACGCCAGGTAGGGCTCCAGGTCCTGGGCCTGCGGTGGGCGCAGGATCAGGCGCTCGGTTTCGATGCGAAGGTCGAAGATGCTCATGCAGGCTCCCGCCAGGTACCGTGGCCGCTCATCATCGCCGATCCCGCCATCGGATCCAGCACGCAAACGAAACGGGCCGGCAAAGGCCGGCCCGTCCGATACAGCGTCCCGTTGTCGTGTTACTGGCGGTTGGCCGCTGCGTCGCCGGCTGCGGCGGTCTGCGTGACCACCTGGCCATCCACCACCGGCAGGCGGTCGCTGGCCGGCTTGTTGTCCATGCGCACGGTCTTCTCGGCGCCGTCATAGCGGTAAGTCACGTTGTAGCCCTTGACCACATCGCTGGTGCCCATGGCGATGCGCGTGCCCGGCTTGCTGGCCATGCGCATGGTGCCGGTGGTGCCGTCCTCGTTGCGGTAGGTCACGTTGTAACCGGTCACGCGGCTCGACTCGGAGGTCGCCGTTTCAGTGTGGCACTGGCGCTCGGTACGGTTGACCACGCGGCCGCCCACGTGGCGCTTGTCCACCTGGTTGCCGATGAAGCCACCGGCCACGGCGCCGGCTGCGGTGGCAGCCTTCCTGCCGTTGCCGCCGCCCACCTGGTTGCCGAGCAGGCCACCGACCACGGCGCCGACCACGGTGCCACCGACGTTGCCATCACGCTCGGGCAGGCGCTCCTGCACCACCACATCCTCGCAGACTTCATGCGGGGTCTGGGTGGTGGACGTCTCGCGCACCGGCTCGGTGCCGATGACCGTCGCGTAGGCCTTCTGCTTCTCGGTCAGCGGGTCGACCTTCAGCACATCGGCGTATTCCAGGCCGCGCGGTGCCGAGGCATCGACCGCGTCGCCGCGCGCGCCGTCATCGGCAGCGCTGCCATCGACCAGGCGCGACTCGGAAGGGTTCGCGGCGCTCAGTGCATCCGGGGCCTTGTCACCACTCTTCATGAAGGCGGCGGTTGCGATGCCACCCACCAGCAGCGCGCCTGCTGCGACCAGGACAGTTGTAGTTGTGCTTTTCATGACCTGCTCCCTGCGGACCGTCCGCAACGTTCTCGATGCAGATTGCAGCATGCGCTGCCTGAACGGAATCTCCACAATTCGTACTCACGGCGGTAACCCATTCAGCATCGGGAAATGCAGGGCCCGTGGTAGCGTTTGCAGCACGCCCACGAGGAGCCCCGCCATGGCCAACCCGATGCTGCTGCCGGTCCTGCAATGGGCACGCCGGCTGCGCTACCCCACCCTGTTCAAGCTGACCGCCGGCCTGTTCGCGCTGACGCTGTTCATCCCCGACCCGATCCCGTTCGTGGACGAACTGGTGCTGGGCCTGGGCACCCTGCTGCTGGCCAACTGGAAGAACCGCAGCGCGACGACGCCGCCGCCCCTGGAACAGCGCTGAACATGCTGATCGACAGCCACTGCCACCTCGATGCCAGCGAGTTCGACCCCGACCGCACGGCGGTGATCGAGCGCGCCCGTGCGGCCGGTGTACAAGCCCAGGTGGTGCCGGCGGTAACCGCCGCCAGCTGGCCGAAGCTGCGCGAAGTCTGCCAGCAGGCACCGGGGCTGTACCCGGCCTACGGCCTGCACCCGATGTTCCTGGCCGGCCATCGTCCGGAACACCTGGGCCAGCTGCGCGATTGGATCGAGCGCGAGCGTCCCTGCGCGATCGGCGAGTGCGGCCTGGATTTCTTTGTCGAGGGACTGGATGCCGAAGCCCAGCAGGGCTTTTTCATCGGCCAGCTGAAGCTGGCACGCGACTTCGACCTGCCGGTGATCGTGCACGCACGCCGCGCGGTGGACGCGGTGATCGCCGCGATCCGCCGCATCGGCGGCCTGCGCGGCGTGGTCCATAGTTTTCCCGGCAGCCCGGAACAGGCCGCGCAGCTGGACAAGCTGGGCTTCCTGCTCGGCCTCGGCGGGCCGCTGACCTACGACCGTGCGCAGCGCCTGCAGCGCCTGGTGCGCGAGATGCCGCTGGAGCAGCTGCTGCTGGAAACCGACGCACCGGACCAGCCCGACGCGGGCATCCGCGGCCAGCGCAATGAGCCGGCACGACTGTCGGTGATCGCCCGCCACGTGGCTGCGCTGCGCGGTACCGACGTGGAGACCGTGGCACGGGTGACAAGCGAGAACGCCCGGCGGCTGTTCGCGCTGCCGGCCGCCTGATCGCCGCTTCGCCGGGCATGGCCCGGCGCTACCGGTCAAACCTCGGCGGACTCGGCTTTTACCTTTTTCGGCTCCAGCAGCATCTCCAGCGCCTTGCCCGCCGCGGCGAACGCAAACGCGCCGGTGATGTGGGTGGCCGCGCCCAGCCCGGCGCCGCAATCCAGCTTCAACGCGGCATCGGCGCCCAGGTTCGGGCGCAGGCCGCAGACGCTGCCATCGGCCTGCGGGTACTTCACGTTCTCCAGCGAATACACCGCCGGTACGCCGAAATAGCGCTTGGCGTTCTTCGGGAAGTTGAATTCGCTGCGCAGCTTCTTGCGGATCAGCGCCAGCATTGCGTCGTGCTCGGTACGCGAGACATCGCGGATGCGCACCAGGGTCGGGTCGGTACGGCCGCCAGCAGCGCCGACGGTCAGCAGCGGCAGCTTGCGGCGGCGGCACCAGGCGATGGTCTCCACCTTCACCCGGAAGCTGTCGCAGGCATCGATGACCAGGTCGAAGCCACGGTCCAGCAGTTCGGCCATGTTGCCGGTGGTCAGGAACGCCTGCACGGCATCGACGTCGATCTGCGGGTTGATGGCGCGGCAGCGCTCGGCCATCGCCTCTGACTTGTTGCGGCCGTAGTTGCCCTCCATCGCCGGCAGCTGCCGGTTGGTGTTGGACACGCAGATGTCATCGGCATCGATCAGGGTCAGGTGGCCAACCGCCGAACGGGCCAGCGCCTCCACCACCCACGAGCCGACGCCGCCCATGCCCACCACCGCCACGCGGCTGCCCTGCAGGCGCTCGAGCGCACCTACGCCATACAGCCGTTCGATGCCGGCGAAGCGTTGTTTGACCTGTTCGTTCATGCGGCTATTTTAACGTGCAGGCAGCGGCGGCCATAGCGGGCCGGCATCGAACCCACCGTTGCACGCCCACGCATCACCCATGGAGGAGCCCGCATGAACGCCAGCCCGTCCCGTCGTCCTTCCAGCGCACAGCGCTATCTGTTCGTGCTCGTGCTCGGCCTGCTGACCGGTCTGGTTGCCACGGTCATGGTCGGCCGCGCCCTGCAGGCGGGCCGCGATCCCTTCCCGCACAGCCTGATGCACGTGATGCAGCGGCAGGCGGCGCTGCTGCAGCAGGCCCAGCAACAGAACCGCTGCAGCCTGGCCGACAGCCAGCCGCGCCTGCAGTCGCTGCGGCTGCTGTCCAACGACCTGGACCTGGCGTTTCCCAGGCTGAAGGACGATGCGCGCTTCCAACAGCATGCCAGCCAGTACCGGGCGGACCTCAATGCGGCGCTGGCCGCCCCGCCCAGTGACTGTGCAGCGCTGGCCAAGGTGGTGCAGACCGTGCAGGACGACTGCCGGGCCTGCCACCAGGACTTCCGCTGATTCATCTTCCAGCCGGGGAAGACTGGCGTGATTGGCACCTTGTTCACGTTGGAAAGTGGACGATTCGATCACCCTGCTGCATGACGCAGTACCCCCTTCCATCCGCCTTCACGGCCAGGAGACGCCCCTCATGAAGATCCAGCTCATCGCCGCCAGTGTCATTGCTACGCTCGCCCTGGCCGGCTGCGCCACCTCGCCCGGTTACGGCGGCGGTGGTTACAACAACGGTGGCTACAACAATGGTGGCTACGGCAACAACAACGGCTACAACCAGAACCGTTGCGCCGACTGCGGCATCGTGACTCGCATCAACACCGTGGCCTCGGGCCGTACCGCGCCCAGCGCGACCGGCGCGATCCTCGGCGGCATCGTCGGCGCCGTGGCCGGCCATGAGATCTCCGACCACACCGGTGGCAGCCGCGGCAACAAGAATGTCGCTGCCGCCGCAGGCGCGGTGGGTGGTGCCCTCGCCGGCAACCAGATCCAGAAGAACGTGACCAGCGATACCTACGACATCACCGTGCGCATGGACGATGGCCGCACCATCGTGGTCAACCAGCGCGACCTGGCTGGTATCCGCGAAAACACCTACGTCCGCGTCGTCAACGGCCGCGTCGTCCTGCGCTGATCCAGCAGCCGACGGTGGCAATGAAAAAGGCCCGCTTGCGCGGGCCTTTTTCGTGCGATGCATTGCAGGCGGGTCTTCAGACCGGCTCTACGGCATCGGCCTGCAGGCCCTTCTGGCCCTGCACGACGGTGAAGGTGACCTTCTGGCCTTCCTTCAGACTCTTGAAGCCCTGGGTCTGGATGGCACGGAAATGCACGAACACGTCTTCGCCGTTTTCACGGCTGATGAAGCCGAAGCCCTTTGCATCGTTGAACCACTTTACGGTACCGGTCTCGCGATCAGCCATCTCACTCACTCCCTGGTGACTCTCTTGTTGTTGGAAACGCCTGTTGGGCGGCTGACAAGCAAGGGGGAAGCGAGGTGCAACGATGCAGCGGATCGGTTAGATCTTGCTTCATCAGGCCACGATCCACGGTGACCTTGCCAAGCTCAGCGACTGCAACTTAACCCGAGCAAAACGAAAAATCAACTGCCAAAATTTCAAAGTGTCAACCCCAAAAAGACAACCGTACGGGACAGCATGGACCTCTCATTCATCTTGTATCTGCTAGCGGTCATTTTCGTCCTGGTCGGCATCGCCGGGGTGATCCTGCCGGCCCTGCCCGGGGTGCCACTGGTGTTCGTCGGCCTGCTGCTAGCGGCATGGGCTGACGGCTTTGCCCATGTCGGCTGGCCCACGCTGGTGGCCCTCGGTGTCCTCACCGCGCTGTCCCTGGTGGCTGACGTACTGTCCACGGTGGTGGGGGCGCAGCGGGTCGGGGCCAGTCGCAAGGCACTCTGGGGTACCTTCATCGGCAGCATCGTCGGCCTGTTCTTCATGCCCATCGGGCTGTTCGCCGGCCCGCTGCTGGGTGCCCTGCTGGGCGAGTACTGGCACACCCGCGAGCTGGGGCGCTCGACCAAAGTCGGCATGGCCACGTGGCTGGGCATCCTGCTTGGCCTTGCCCTGAAGCTGGCCGTGGTGATCGCAATGCTGGGCCTGTTCGCCTTTGCCTGGTTCCTGTGAGGCCGCCGCCTTCACGCCATGCGCACGCCCGCGCCGGGCATAAACCAAGGGGCTGGCCGTTGCTGCGGGCAGCCGCCACACTGTGCGTCTTCCCGTATTCATCCTCTGAAGGGCCTGCTGCCATGACCCTCCCCACGCTGCTCCCCCGCTTCGCGCCGCTGGCGCTGGCCCTGGCCAGTGCGCCACTGGCCGCGCAGGAAATCGCGCCCACTCCCACCGCTGCGCCGGCTGGCTGCGCCGCCGTCGACAGTGACGCCGCGCGCCTGGCCTGCTATGACCGACTTTTCGGTCGCAACGCCCAGGCCACCGCCGAGGCAGACGCCGCCGCCCAGCAGGCCGCACAGACCCTGCGTGAACAACGCCAGGCGTCGCGCCTCAGCCAAGGCGAAGAAAAGCTGCGTACCCGCGTGGGCGACATCTTCCGCCCGGCACCGGACGACAGCGCCCTGGCCAATGCCGGCCGCGGCTCGCTGCTGGACAGCCGCTGGGAGCTGGCCGAGGACTCCAAGCTGGGCCCGTTCCAGCTGCGCGCCTACAAGCCGGTCTACCTGTTGCCCGCCTTCTGGACCAGTGACAAGAACCAGATGCCGCAGTCGCCGAACCCGGCCAACAGCGTGACCACGCCGCAGGTACTGGACAGCACCGAGCTGAAGTTCCAGATCAGCTTCAAGACCAAGATCGCCGAGAACCTGTTCGGCGACAACGGTGACATCTGGGCCGGTTACACCCAGAGCTCGCGCTGGCAGGCCTACAACGCCGAGAACTCGCGCCCGTTCCGCGAGACCAATTACGAACCGGAAGTGATGATGGTGTTCCGCAACGGCTACTCGATCGGTGGCTGGCGTGGGCGCATGACCGGGATCAGCCTCAACCACCAGTCCAACGGCCGCCCTGACCCGCTGTCGCGCAGCTGGAACCGGGTGATGCTCAACATCGGCCTGGACCGCGAGAACTGGGCGCTGGTGCTGCGCCCCTGGTACCGCATCCCGGAAAGTCGCAGCGATGACAACAATCCGGACATCGAGGACTACATGGGCCGTGGCGACGCGACCCTGATCTGGAACCGCAACGGCCATGAAATCGCGCTGATGGCGCGCCATTCGCTGCGCACCGGCGACCGTTCGCACGGCGCGCTGCAGCTCGATTACGGCTTCCCGATCAGCAACCTGCTGCGCGGCCACATCCAGGTGTTCGATGGCTACGGCGAAAGCATGATCGACTACAACCACAAGGCCACCTACGTGGGCGTGGGCGTATCGCTGCTGGAGTGGTTCTGATGACGGTGACGATCTGGCACAACCCGGCCTGCAGCAATTCGCGCGGCGCGCTGGCGCTGATCCGCGAAGCCGGGATCGAGCCGGTGGTGGTCGACTACCTGGGCACCCCGCCTGACGTGGCCACCCTGCACCAGGTGCTGGCCGAATCCGGCCTGGCCGCCGCCGACCTGGTGCGCAGCAAGGAGCCGCAGTTCGCCGAACTGGGCCTGGCCGGTGTCGATGAAGCCACCCTGCTGGCCGCGATGGCCGAACACCCGCGCCTGATCAACCGCCCGATCGTGCGCACCCCCAAGGGCACACGCCTTTGCCGCCCGCCGGAAACCGTGCAGGAACTCCTGTAACCCGCCCCGCTTTGGTAGAGCCGAGCCGTGCTCGGCTGCTGTTCCGTAGAGTCGAGCTTGCTCGACTGGAGGTTAACGGCAGTCGAGCAAGCTCGACTCTACAGGGAGCGACGAGCAGCCAAGCATGGCTCGGCGCTACAGAACGGGTTACAGCCAGTCGGTGATGCCTTCGCGGCGGTACGTCTCTGCGAACGATGGGCGTGCCTTCATCCGCTGCGCGTAGATCTTCAGCACCGGCAGGTTGTTGGTGGGCGTGGGCATGTTGCGCGACCAGCGCATCAGCATCACCAGCATGAAATCGACCACGCTGGGCGCCTCGCCCAGCACATACGGTCCCTGCGTCTGCAGGTGTGCGGCCATCTGCTGCCAGGCAGCCTCCAGGCGTTGCCGGGCCATCGCCTGGGTGGCGGCCACATTCGCTTCGCCGGCCGCTTCATGCGGGTAGAACCACGCGCGGTAGGCGGGCTGCAGGGTGTTGGCGCACCAGAACATCCAGCGATACGCCTCGCCACGTGCGGGCGTACCCGGGACCGGCAGCAGGCCGGCCTCAGGGCGGCGATCGGCCAGGTACAGCGCGATGGCGGCCGCTTCTGTCAGCACCTGGCCATCGATCATCAGCGTCGGCACCACACCCGCCGGGTTCAGCGCCAGGTACTGCGCCGACTTGTGCTCGCGCCGATCGAAATCCAGCAGCACCAGTTCGTGCTCGATGCCCAGTTCGATCAGCAGCCAGTGCACCACCAGCGAGGCGGTGCTGACAGACCCATACAGCGTAGTGCGCATGCGACGACTCCGGTTGCGGGAAGCGCCGATTATGGGCCCAACGGCTCAGCCACCGCCGCAGGAGGCCATGCAGCTGTCGGCGTCCTGGCTGCAGCTGATCAACGGCGACTGGTCCATGCAGGCCTGCGCCTGCGACATGCAGGAGCGGCGCATCTCGTCATCCTTGATCCGGTCGCACTTGCTCGCCGCCTGCGCATCGCAGGTCGAGCGACGGTCCGAATCCGAACGGGCCAGGCAGGCATTGCGGTACTGCTGGCATGCCATCACGCACTGCGCGCTGGCGTTGTTGCCGGGTGCGCCGTCGTACAGATCGCCGCTGCTGCTGCAGGCGGCGAGGGAAACAACACACAACAGCGCAAGGCATCGAAACAATGACATTGGACACTCCCTGTTCAATACATCGGAAAACCCAGCGAAGCCTAGCAGTGCCGACCTTCGTGCGGCGTCAAGCGAAAAACGGCGCCCTGCGGCGCCGTTCTCCTGCAATCGGTGGGGCTTACTCCACCACCACCGGAATCTTGCCGATGCGGGCCTGCCACTCACGCGGACCGGTCTTGTGCACCGATTCGCCGGTGGAATCGACCGCCACGGTCACCGGCATGTCCTGCACGGTGAACTCGTAGATCGCTTCCATGCCCAGGTCGGCGAAGCCGACGACCTTGGCCGCCTTGATCGCCTTGGACACCAGGTAGGCCGAGCCACCGACGGCCATCAGGTAGGCCGACTTGTGCTTCTTGATGGCCTCGATGGCGGCCGGGCCGCGCTCGGCCTTGCCGACCATGCCCAGCAGGCCGGTCTGTGCCAGCACCTGCTCGGTGAACTTGTCCATGCGGGTGGCGGTGGTTGGGCCGGCCGGGCCCACCACTTCGTCGCGCACCGGATCGACCGGGCCGACGTAGTAGATGAAGCGACCCTTCAGGTCGACCGGCAGTTCCTCGCCCTTGTTGAGCATGTCGACCATGCGCTTGTGCGCGGCGTCGCGGCCGGTCAGCAGCTTGCCGTTGAGCAGCAGGGTCTGGCCCGGCTTCCAGTTGGCCACGTCTTCGGGGGTGATCGTGTCCAGGTCCACGCGGGTGCCCTTGGACGAGTCGTAGGTCAGCTTCGGCCAGTCTTCCAGCGACGGCGGATCCAGCATCACCGGACCGCTGCCATCCAGGGTGAAGTGCGCATGGCGGGTGGCCGCGCAGTTCGGGATCATCGCCACCGGCAGGTTGGCCGCGTGGGTCGGATAATCGTTGATCTTGATGTCGAGCACGGTGGTCAGGCCACCCAGGCCCTGCGCGCCGATGCCCAGCGCATTGACCTTCTCGTACAGCTCCAGGCGCAGCTCTTCGATGCGGTTGGATGCACCACGGGCCTGCAGATCGGTGATGTCGATCGGCTCCATCAGCGCTTCCTTCGCCAGCAGCATCGCCTTTTCAGCGGTACCGCCGATGCCGATGCCGAGCATGCCCGGCGGGCACCAGCCGGCGCCCATGGTCGGCACGGTCTTCAGCACCCAGTCGACGATCGAGTCAGACGGGTTGAGCATGGCGAACTTGGTCTTGGCTTCCGAACCACCCCCCTTGGCGGCGACGATGACGTCGACGGTGTTGCCCGGCACCACCTTGACGTTGACCACGCCCGGGGTGTTGTCCTTGGTGTTGACGCGCTTGCCGGCCGGATCAGCCAGCACCGAAGCGCGCAGCTTGTTGTCCGGGTGCAGGTAGGCGCGGCGCACGCCTTCGTTGGCCATGTCTTCCACGCCCATGGTCGCGTCGTCCCAGCGCACGTCCATGCCGATTTCCAGGAACACGGTGACGATGCCGGTGTCCTGGCAGATCGGACGGTGGCCTTCGGCGCACATCCGCGAATTGATCAGGATCTGGGCCATCGCTTCCTTCGCGGCCGGCGACTCCTCACGCTCGTAGGCGGCGGCGAGGTTCTTGATGTAGTCGACCGGGTGGTAGTACGAGATGTACTGCAGCGCGTCGGCGATGGACTGGATGAGGTCTTCCTGCTTGATCGATGTCACGGCTTGCTCGCTTGCTCGAGGCTGGCGGGGGTAATCCTCCATTTTACCCCCTCCCCCGGCTGCAGGGGTGGTGGTGTCGGCCGCTGGCCGGCAAGATCGCACGAGGGCCCTGTCACGCTTCATCCCTCCCCGGCGTCCTGGTCGACATGAACACTGAATCCGCCTTCCAGACCCACCGCCCGCGCCTGATGGCGCTGGCCTACCGCCTGCTGGGCAGCCGCAGCGATGCCGAGGACGTGGTCCAGGATGCCTGGCTGCGCTGGTCCGGCGCCGATCCGGCCGCTGTGCGCGACCCCGAGGCCTGGCTGGTCACCACCACCACGCGGCTTGGCCTGGACCGGCTGCGCGCGGCCCGGCGCGAGCGGGTCCACTACGTCGGCCCGTGGCTGGCTGAACCGCTGGAGATCAGCCTGGCCGCAGAACCGGCCAGCGACCCGGCCGTGGCCCATGCCCGCGCCGACGAGGTCTCGGTGGCCTTCCTGACCCTGCTGGAGCAGCTGGGACCGGAGGAACGCGCCGCCTTCCTGCTGAAGGAGGCCTTCGACCACGACTACCGGCAGATCGCCGCGCTGCTCGGCTTGAGCGAGGCCAACTGCCGCCAGCTGGTGCACCGGGCGAAACAGCGCCTGCAGGCCGGCCGGCCGCGCTTCAACGCCGATACCGGCCAGCACCGGCAGCTGCTGGCGCGCTTCATGGACGCCACCCAGCGTGGCGACAGCGAGGCCATCCAGGCGCTGCTGCATGCCAACGCGCGGCTGGTGTCCGACGGCGGCGGCGTGGTCACCGCGGCGGTGCGCCCGCTGCTGGGTGCCGAACGCATCGGCCGCCTGTTCTGGGCCATCGCGCGCCGCGGCCTGGGCCACACCGCCCAGCTGGGCTGGGTCAATGGCGAGCCGGCGATCCTGCGCTTCCTCGGCGACCAGCTGCACTCGGTGACCACCATCGAAGTGGCCGAGGGCCGCATCGCCAACGTGTACAGCGTGCTCAATCCGGAAAAACTGCGTGGGCGTGTCACGAACGCGGACGGCACGGCGTCCTTGTAGTGAAAGACGGCCACCGTGGCCGTCGTGGAGCTGAAAATGTCCGACCATGTCTCTCCCCGCGTCCCCTACACCCGCCTGGCCGCCGATGCGTTCAAGGGCCTGCTGGCCACCAGCAAGGCGGTGCATGACAGTTCGATCGACCCGACACTGATGGAACTGCTGTTCCTGCGCGTGTCCCAGCTCAACGGCTGCGGCTACTGCATGGACATGCACGGCACCGCGCTGCGCAAGGGCGGCATCGAGCCGCGCAAGCTCGACACGCTGCCGGCCTGGCACGAAAGCCGTTTCTTCGATGCACGCGAGCGTGCCGCGCTGGGCTGGGCCGAGGCCCTGACCCGGCTGACCGAGGGCGCGCCGTCGCAAACGGCGTTCGATGCACTGGCACCGCACTTCGATGAGAAGGGCATCAGTGACCTGAGCATGGGCATCGCGGTGATCAATGCATGGAACCGGTTGGGTGCAGGGCTGCTGCCGCCGCTGCCGTAAAGCGGTTTTCTGGCCGGGCTGCGCCCGGCACCCGCAGAGGCGACAGCCGGAGCAAGGGCAACGTCAACAGCTGGGTACTGTGGGATGGCGGGGTGGGTCAGGTCGCAGGGGACGCTGCAAGTACGTCCATGTAAGCTCGGTCGCCGCATCCATGCGGCTCACGCCCCTGCAACCTGACCCACCCCGCCTTCGACAGATGTCCTGCCGCTGTTGGCAGGTGTCGACCTTGGTCGACACGTTGCATCCACGCAAGGCGTGGATATGAGGGGTCTGATCCCTTCACGCAGCGAAGGGATATGACCCCCTCTCCACGCGTTACGCGCGCACAATGGCGGCATGCCTCCTGCCCCCGAGAAGAAACCCAGCCTGCGCCAGCGCTTCAAGGCGATGCGCAACCTGCCGCCGTTCCTGCGGCAGGTGTGGCAGACCAGCCCCGCGCTGACCCTTACCAGCCTCGGCCTGCGCCTGATCCGTGCGCTGCTGCCGGTGGCGATGCTGTACGTGGGCAAGCTCATCATCGATACCGCGCTACATCTGAGCCAGCACGGGGCCGGCTTCCCACCGCTGGGCGAGGCATTGTCCAGTGGGCTGTTGAATCCGCTGCTGGGCCTGCTGGCGCTGGAGTTCGGCCTGGCCATTTCCTCCGACCTGCTCGGCCGGCTGGTCAGCTATGCCGATGCGCTGCTGTCGGAACTGTTCGCCAACGCCACCAGCGTGCGCCTGATGGAACACGCCGCGACGCTGGACCTGGAGGACTTCGAAGACCCCGACCTGCAGGACAAGCTGGACCGTGCGCGGCGCCAGACCATGGGCCGGATGAACCTGATGAGCCAGCTGTTCGGCCAGGTGCAGGACGCGATCACCGTGGCCAGCCTGGCGGTCGGCCTGCTGGTCTATGCGCCGTGGCTGATCCTGCTGCTGGCGCTGGCGCTGGTGCCGGCCTTCATCGGCGAATCGCACTTCAACGCCGCCGGCTACAGCCTCAATTTCCTGTGGACGCCGGAGCGGCGCCAGCTGGACTACCTGCGCCAGCTCGGCGCAAGCGTGGTAACGGCCAAGGAAGTGAAGATCTTCAACCTGCACCGCTTCCTGGTGGAGCGCTACCGGCGGCTGTCGGCGGCACTGTTCCTGGCCAACCGGGCGCTGGCGCGGCGGCGCGCGTTCTGGGGCACGGTGCTGGCTGCGCTGGGCACGCTGGGTTACTACACCGCCTATGCCTATATCGCCTGGCGCACGGTGCGCGGCGATTTCTCGATCGGCGACCTGACCTTCCTCGCCGGTAGTTTCCTGCGCCTGCGCCAGTTGCTGGAAGGCCTGCTGATCGGCTTCTCGCAGGTGGCCAGCCAGGCGCTGTACCTGGACGATCTGTATTCGTTCTTCCAGATCGAACCGGAAATCCACTCCCGCGAGGGCGCCGTCAGCGTGCCGCGGCCAATCCAGCAGGGTTTCGTGTTCGAGAACGTCGGCTTCCGTTACCCCGATGCCGAGCAGTGGGCGGTGCGTCATCTGGATTTCCAGCTGCACGCCGGTGAAGTGCTGGCGCTGGTGGGCGAGAACGGTGCCGGCAAGACCACCCTGGTCAAGCTGCTGGCACGCCTGTACGAACCGGACGAAGGCCGCATCCTGCTCGATGGCCGCGACCTGCGCGATTACGACCTGGATGACCTGCGCGCCAACCTGGGCGTGATCTTCCAGGACTTCGTGCGCTACAACCTCACCGCCGGCGAGAACATCGGCGTCGGCCAGGTGGAGGCGATGGCCGACCAGGCGCGCATCGCCGATGCCGCGCGGCGGGGCATGGCCGAAGAAGTGATCGATGCCCTGCCCGGAGGCTACGAGCAGCTGATCGGCCGCCGCTTCAAGCAGGGCGTGGACCTGTCCGGCGGGCAGTGGCAGAAAATCGCCATCGCCCGCGCGTGGATGCGCGATGCGCAGGTGATGATCCTCGACGAGCCGACCGCTGCGCTCGATGCCCGCGCCGAATTCGAAGTGTTCCAGCGCTTCCGCGAGCTGGCCGACCGGCGCACCGCCGTGCTCATCTCGCACCGGTTTTCCTCGGTGCGCATGGCCGACCGCATCCTGGTGCTGGCCGAGGGCCGGCTGGAGGCCAGCGGCACCCACGAGGAGCTGATGGCCCAGGGAGGGCGCTACGCCGAGCTGTTCGAACTGCAGGCCGCCGGGTACCGCTGAGTGGCCCTGAGAACGCCTCTCGTTCCGGATAATGAGAACCCCTCTCATTTGAGGTAGAATGGCGGGGACGAATCCATTGCCTGAATGTGCCCCCATGTCTTCCGCTTTCGGCGCCGAAACGGTGCTTGAGGTCCGCCACTGGACCGATGCCTACTTCAGTTTCACCCTCACCCGCGACAGCGGCTTCCGTTTCGAGAACGGCCAGTTCGTGATGATCGGCCTGGAGACCGAGGCGCGACCGCTGCTGCGCGCGTACTCCATCGCCAGTGCCAACTGGGAAGAACACCTGGAGTTCTTCAGCATCAAGGTGCAGGACGGCCCGCTGACCTCGCGCCTGCAGCACATCAAGCCGGGCGACAAGGTGCTGGTCGGCAAGAAGCCCACCGGCACCCTGCTGATCAGCGACCTGCACCCGGGCAAGAACCTGTACCTGCTGGGTACCGGCACCGGCATGGCGCCGTGGCTGTCGGTCATCAAGGACCCGGAAACCTACGAGCGCTTCGAGAAGGTGATCCTCTGCCACGGCGTGCGCTACGAGAAGGACCTGGCCTACCGCGATTACTTCGAGAAGGAACTGCGTGAGCACGAGTTCCTCGGCGAGATGATCGGCGACAAGCTGCTGTACTACCCAGCCGTCACCCGCGAACCGTTCGCCAACCAGGGCCGCCTGACCCAGCTGATGGAAAGCGGCGAGATGCAGCGCACCTTGGGCCTGCCGGAAATGAGCCCGGAGAACGACCGCGCGATGATCTGCGGCAGCCCGCAGATGCTGGCCGACCTGCGCACCGTGCTCGACGCGCGTGGCTTCCAGGTGTCGCCGCGTATTGGCCAGCTCGGCCACTACGTGTTCGAACGCGCCTTCGTCGAGAAGTAAGGCACCCCGGTAGCGCCGGGCCATGCCCGGCGGATGAGTCAGTAGCAACTGTCTTGTTAGGCGGAGGCCATCTGGGCCTCCGCGTCCCGCTTGCGGGCGTTGAGGATCACCAGCATCTTGCGCATCACCGCGACCAGGGC